>NZ_AZUX01000016.1:0-2500 GCF_000513915.1 Mesorhizobium sp. WSM2561 | reverse complement strand
TGCAATAGTTCGGGATGACTTGTGGCTAGGGGTGAAAGGCCAATCAAACTCGGAAATAGCTGGTTCTCCGCGAAATCTATTTAGGTAGAGCGTCGACCGAATACCCCAGGGGGTAGAGCACTGGATGGGCTAGGGGTCCTCACCGGATTACCAAACCTAACCAAACTCCGAATACCTGGGAGTACTAGTCGGCAGACACACGGCGGGTGCTAACGTCCGTCGTGAAAAGGGAAACAACCCTGACCTACAGCTAAGGTCCCCAAGTTATGGCTAAGTGGGAAAGGATGTGAGGATCCCAAAACAACCAGGATGTTGGCTTAGAAGCAGCCATCATTTAAAGAAAGCGTAACAGCTCACTGGTCTAAATAAGGGTCTTTGCGCCGAAAATGTAACGGGGCTCAAGCCATACACCGAAGCTTAGGGTTCGTGAGCAATCACGAGCGGTAGCGGAGCGTTCTGTAAGCTGATGAAGCCATACCCGTGAGGGGTGGTGGAGGTATCAGAAGTGCGAATGCTGACATGAGTAACGTAAGGGGAGTGAGAGACTCCCCCGCCGAAAGTCCAAGGGTTCCTGCTTAAAGCTAATCTGAGCAGGGTTAGCCGGCCCCTAAGTCGAGGCAGAAATGCGTAGACGATGGGAACCACGTTAATATTCGTGGGCCTGGAGGAAGTGACGGATCATTGAGGTAGTCCAATCTTATCGGATTGAACGGGCTGCTGCGTGGTTCCAGGAAATAGCTCCTCCTTATAGACCGTACCCGAAACCGACACTGGTGGACTGGTAGAGTATACCAAGGCGCTTGAGAGAACTATGCTGAAGGAACTCGGCAAATTGCACGCGTAACTTCGGAAGAAGCGTGACCCTTTTCCACGCAAGTGGAGGAGGGTGGCACAGACCAGGGGGTAGCGACTGTTTATCAAAAACACAGGGCTCTGCGAAGTCGCAAGACGACGTATAGGGTCTGACGCCTGCCCGGTGCTGGAAGGTTAAGAGGAGGGGTGCAAGCTCTGAATCGAAGCCCCAGTAAACGGCGGCCGTAACTATAACGGTCCTAAGGTAGCGAAATTCCTTGTCGGGTAAGTTCCGACCTGCACGAATGGCGTAACGACTTCCCCGCTGTCTCCAGCATAGACTCAGTGAAATTGAATTCCCCGTGAAGATGCGGGGTTCCTGCGGTTAGACGGAAAGACCCCGTGCACCTTTACTATAGCTTTACATTGGCATTCGTAGTGGCATGTGTAGGATAGGTGGTAGGCTTTGAAACCTGGGCGCCAGCTCAGGTGGAGCCACCCTTGAAATACCACCCTTATCACTATGGATGTCTAACCGCGGCCCGTCATCCGGGTCCGGGACAATGTATGGTGGGTAGTTTGACTGGGGCGGTCGCCTCCTAAAGAGTAACGGAGGCGCGCGATGGTGGGCTCAGAACGGTCGGAAATCGTTCGCTGAGTGCAATGGCATAAGCCTGCCTGACTGCGAGACTGACAAGTCGAGCAGAGACGAAAGTCGGTCATAGTGATCCGGTGGTCCCGCGTGGAAGGGCCATCGCTCAACGGATAAAAGGTACGCCGGGGATAACAGGCTGATGACCCCCAAGAGTCCATATCGACGGGGTTGTTTGGCACCTCGATGTCGACTCATCGCATCCTGGGGCTGGAGCAGGTCCCAAGGGTATGGCTGTTCGCCATTTAAAGCGGTACGTGAGTTGGGTTCAGAACGTCGTGAGACAGTTCGGTCCCTATCTGCCGTGGGTGTAGGAATATTGAAAGGATCTGTCCCTAGTACGAGAGGACCGGGATGGACGGATCTCTGGTGGACCTGTTGTGGCGCCAGCCGCATAGCAGGGTAGCTATATCCGGACGGGATAACCGCTGAAGGCATCTAAGCGGGAAACCCACCTTAAAACGAGTATTCCCTGAGAACCGTGGAAGACGACCACGTTGATAGGCCGGGTGTGGAAGAGCGGCAACGCTTGAAGCTTACCGGTACTAATAGTTCGATCGGCTTGATCGTTCTCATTCCCTATGCCCATCTTGGGCGACAATCCTTCGGATTGCGCCGAGATGGTCTGTTCTCACTCACGCTTGTTCCGCCCTGCGGGCGGCGCTACGTGGGTGCGGCGCATCGGCGCCGACGGTCGGTCGACCTTGCGAAGCTTCGCTTCGAAAGGCGCCAAGACCAAAAGAACGGTAAAGGCACAACAAAGACCAGCGATAAGCTCAGAGAGAGCAGAAAATAGGTCCCCCTATTCGCTACTCTCTCATCGCTATTCGCTCAAAAAGCTTCTCGAGCAACGTGCGCTTTGCCGACCTGGTGGTTATGGCGGAGCGGCTGCACCCGATCCCATTCCGAACTCGGCCGTGAAACGCTCCAGCGCTGATGGTACTTCGTCTCAAGACGCGGGAGAGTAGGTCGCTGCCAGGTCTGCAAAACGCACGTTGCAAAATCCAAATCTTCTCTCTACCAAAAGGCCCGCCAATCGGGAACTCGGGCCGCGCA
>NZ_AZUX01000117.1:0-1097 GCF_000513915.1 Mesorhizobium sp. WSM2561 | reverse complement strand
ATCCCCTCGGCATGCGAGATCGTGGGCGTCACGATGACGCCGCGCCCGGCGTAGAACGCTCCTCCGAAAGATGGCTTTTGAACAGGCTTGGGCTGAACGCTCTGTGTAGACATTTTGTCACGTGATCCTGATTTGTTGGTTGCTGGAACGAAAGCGTCATTGGCGCACAAAGCCACCGGACGTAAGGCTGCGGCTCCGCCTGCCGTCTCTCGGCCGACCCGGCGTCGCCACAGCTCTATCACTTCACTGCACGCATACAGTTTTTTTATATTAAGTTTATTTTTCGGTAGGTATCGGAAATTGCAACATTGAAACTAATCGTTAACGTGCATGTATTTTTTCGTATGTTTTCTTTTACACATCTAAGGATATCTTCACATGGCTCAGTTGGGCTCGTCCTATCTTTGCCAAAAAAGAGCCGAAACTCAGACCGGTGTCTCGTCGGCAGGCAGGGTTGGGTGCGGTCGCCGTGCCTCACAGAGAAAAGCTAATCCTGCGTTGCTGTATGTTGCTGGTCCCTGCCATACATCAGCTGCCGATGGCGCTAAACTTCTGATTTCGTCAAGAACGAATGGGTCAACTACCAGATGCCGAGGTATCGGTGCTTGCCCAGGAACAGTAAAAACCATGTTGTTTCAGCGCACTGACAACGGTTATTAGCATGCAGAGCGACGTGACGACGCGGGAGGTCGAACTACATTGTGCAGGAGACGAGCTGGGCCAGTACAGTACCTAACCCAAGATCGGCGACGATTTGAGGAATAGTCGGAACTGCCAGCTTCCCGGACAGTCACTAACCACTTCAAACTTCCGTCCGGACCGTCCACCTGGAGAAGCCTTTTGGGCCATGGGGCCAGACCAGAAGGAGGGCGCGCGCGGGCAACTTCCCGGGTTCATACACTCTGACGCCGGACGTCATCGTTGCCTCGCGCGTCGGACGGTGGGAATCGAAAAGTCCCATAGCCAATCGCGCCAGCTCATAATTGTACGGCTTGTGCCAGCATGAAGGGCGCAAGGGTCACGGTCCGTGAAGTCGTGAAACATTACGGATCTTTCACGGCAGTCGAGGGTGTGTCCATCGAGGTAAGGGCAGGAGA
>NZ_AZUX01000015.1:0-205481 GCF_000513915.1 Mesorhizobium sp. WSM2561 | reverse complement strand
GATGTTGATGCCGGCTGCCTGGTCGGCGTTGACGCCGGTCACCTTGATGTTGGCCGAAGCGCGCAGCAGTGCGACGCCGCCGCCGGCAACGATGCCTTCTTCGACGGCCGCGCGGGTCGCGTTGAGGGCGTCATCGACGCGGTCCTTCTTTTCCTTGACTTCCACTTCGGTCGCACCGCCGACGCGGATCACGGCAACGCCGCCCGCCAGCTTGGCGAGACGTTCCTGCAGCTTCTCCTTGTCGTAGTCCGAGGTGGTCTCCTCGATCTGCTGCTTGATCTGGGCGACGCGGCCCTGGATCTCGGCCTTCTTGCCGGCACCGTCGACGATGGTGGTGTTCTCCTTGGAGATCGACACCTTCTTGGCGCGGCCGAGCATGTTGAGGCCAACATTCTCGAGCTTGATGCCGAGGTCTTCGGAAATGACCTGGCCACCGGTGAGGATAGCGATGTCTTCCAGCATGGCCTTGCGGCGATCACCGAAGCCCGGCGCCTTGACGGCAGCGATCTTCAGGCCGCCACGCAGCTTGTTGACGACCAGCGTGGCCAGGGCCTCGCCTTCGACGTCTTCCGAGATGATGACCAGCGGCTTCGAGGTCTGCACGACGGCTTCGAGGACCGGCAGCATCGCCTGCAGGTTGGAGAGCTTCTTCTCGTGGAGGAGGATGTAGGCGTCCTCGAGATCGGCAACCATCTTGTCGGCATTGGTGACGAAGTAGGGCGAGAGATAGCCGCGGTCGAACTGCATGCCTTCGACGACTTCCAACTCAGTCTCGGCGGTCTTGGCTTCCTCGACTGTGATGACGCCCTCATTGCCGACCTTCTGCATCGCTTCTGCGATCATCGAGCCGACCGAAACATCGCCATTGCCGGCAATGGTGCCGACCTGGGCGATCTCCTCGGAGGTCTTGATCTTCTTGGCGGTCTTGCCCAGAGCAGCGACCACTTCGGTGACGGCCAGATCGATGCCGCGCTTCAGGTCCATCGGGTTCATGCCGGCGGCAACCGACTTGTGGCCTTCCTGGACGATCGACTGCGCCAGAACGGTCGCGGTCGTGGTGCCGTCGCCGGCAATGTCGTTGGTCTTCGAAGCGACTTCGCGGACCATCTGCGCGCCCATGTTCTCGAACTTGTCTTCAAGTTCGATTTCCTTGGCGACGGTGACGCCGTCCTTGGTGATGCGCGGGGCGCCGAACGACTTGTCGATGACGACGTTGCGGCCCTTGGGGCCGAGCGTGACCTTCACCGCGTCGGCGAGGATGTTGACACCGCGCAGCATGCGCTCGCGGGCGTCACGGGAGAATTTTACGTCTTTTGCGGACATGGTTAGCTCCTGGCAGGGCTTCAATCGAGCCCGAAAATGAGATTCAGGTGAGGGTAGGGCCGATATCAGCCGATGATGCCCATGATGTCGGATTCCTTCATGATCAGAAGGTCCTCGCCACTGAGCTTGACTTCGGTGCCCGACCACTTGCCGAACAGGATGCGGTCGCCGGCCTTGACGTCCAGCGGGACCAGCTTGCCAGCTTCGTCGCGGGCGCCGGACCCGACGGCGATGATCTCGCCTTCCTGCGGCTTTTCCTTCGCCGTATCCGGGATGATGATCCCGCCGGCAGTCTTGGATTCGGATTCGACCCGGCGAACGACCACACGGTCATGAAGTGGGCGGAATTTCGATTGTGCCATTTTGGATTCCCTGGTGCGGATGTTGAACGGTTCCCGTTGCCGGAGTGCGATTAGCACTCACCGAGGCCGAGTGCTAACAAGGGGGTGGATAGGCGGTTGGCGGTTGCAAGTCAAGGCGCGAAGAACGGTGAAACCGAGCCGAAGGGACGTGAGCTGAGGGCCTATATCGTTCTTCAGAAGGAGCAGGAGTATAGGCTCATTTCTTGCATCTATACCCACACAGAGGCGGCGGCGGTCAGTGGGGGGATCAAGCCCGTTCACAATGCAATCGACAAACGCGTCGTCGTACTGTGCCTTGCACTGTTTCTCGGTTTTCGGCGTGATGCGGTTCTCGTGTTCGATGAG
The DNA here is from genome assembly GCF_000513915.1 of Mesorhizobium sp. WSM2561. Lineage (NCBI taxonomy): Bacteria > Pseudomonadati > Pseudomonadota > Alphaproteobacteria > Hyphomicrobiales > Phyllobacteriaceae > Mesorhizobium > Mesorhizobium sp. WSM2561. Next base: position 203,451 of record NZ_AZUX01000015.1, on the reverse strand, counting down.
GGACGATCGGCGGATGTTTCCCGCCAATCGTCAAACGACGCCGCTTGCGCCGAGGGACGGATCTTGAAGTCAAGCTCACTGCGGGTGAGTTCAACCTGCTCATGGCCTTCCTCAAGAACCCAGGCCGGGTGCTTTCGCGCGAGCAGCTTCTGAAGGCGACCAGGGTCTATGATCAAGAGGTCTATGACCGCAGCATCGACGTGCTGATCCTGCGCCTTCGCCGCAAGCTGGCATACCGCTCGACCCTGCAGTATATCCGAACAGAGCGCGGCGCGGGCTATGTTTTTGAGAGCGCCGTGGACGTTGAGGAGCTAAGGACGCGCCGCTAAGGCGGCCGCCTTCCTCTATAGTCTATCACGTGCTTCACCAACCACTCAGCGTATGTGGTTCTCAAGGAGGGTTGCCGGGCACGCGCGACTATCTTGCGTGCCTGGCCGGCTAGCGTGGCCGACTTTGCGGGCGATAGACACCGAGAAGCTCGTCCGCAGGGCGCCCGACCAGAAACGTTAGCTGATGCTTGCGCGCGTGGCCGTTGTGGCAGCCGCGGACATAGATCGGGTGGACCGGTGTCAGCATACGCCGGGCAACACCCATTGTCGGGTTTGTCCGGCCCACGACGCTGCCATGTTCGATTTGCGCCCGGCTGGGGCCGAAAGCCGTTGGCACATTTGTCCGAGTTTCTGCCTACGTCTTTGGCTCGATTTTTGCTCGGTGCTGCCGAGGACGCGCCCCAACCCGCTGGTGATGGGAAGCCGCTCATTTGGCGCACAGTCTCGGGTTTGGAAGAGGAGAGGCTTGTTTGGCGATTGGCTGGAACTTTCGGTATGCTGCACTCGGATCTTTTCTGCTCACCTCAATGGCGATGGGGCAGGACAATCTGCTCGACGAAGCGAAATCGCTGTTCAGCCCCGTTCCCAAGGACCCGCCTGCCCTTGAGGGCAACCCGGCGACTGCAGAGAAGGTCGAACTGGGCAAGATGCTCTATTTCGAGCCGCGACTTTCGGAGGCGCAGAACATCAGCTGCAACACCTGCCATCAAATCGGGCGCGGCGGCGCTGATGGCCGCCCCACCTCAATTGGCTTCAATTGGCAGCGCGGCGGCCGCAACGCGCCAACTGTGCTCAATTCAGTGTTCAACACCACTCAGTTTTGGGACGGTAGAGCGATCGACCTGACGGAGCAGGCCGGCGGGCCCATCGCCAACCCGATCGAGATGGGAAGCACCCCTGAGCACGCCGTCGACCAGCTCAAGGGCATACCCGGCTATGTGGAGGCATTCCGCAAAGCCTTCCCAGATGAAACCGATCCTCTCGACTACGAGAACATCGGGAAGGCGATTGCCGTCTTCGAGGCGACGCTGACCACGCCCAATGCGCCGTTTGATCGATATCTCGAGGGTGACGAAAAAGCGCTCACCGTTGAAGAGAAGAAAGGCCTCGGGCTTTTTATCGACAATGGGTGCACATCTTGCCACAACGGCGTCAATGTCGGCGGCGGTATGTACGCTCCTTTTGGCCTGGTCGAGAAGCCCGGCTGGGGCTTCCTGCCGCCCGACGATGAAGGTCGCAAACAGGTGACAGGGGAAATTGACGACCAATATGTCTTCAAAGTCCCCAGCTTGAGAAACGTCGAACTCACTGCCCCGTACTTCCATAGCGGCCGTGCGTGGAACCTCGAGGAGGTGGTGGCGGTGATGGGCACCACCCAGCTTGGCACCCGATTGGCCGCTGACGAAGTCTCCAATATCGTCGCCTTCTTGCGGACACTAAGTGGAGACCAGCCGCAGGTAACTTACCCGATCCTGCCGCCAAGCGTCGCCACGACACCTCGGCCAGCGCCGTGATCGCATGAGTTTGGTGATGCGTTGATTGCCAGCCGCCGTTTGCCTCCGCGACCGGCTCTCTAGGACGCCTTTACCGCGAGTTCAAAAAGCGCGACGGCCCGAGCCGGTCGCCAAGTCACAGGCGACGAACGAGCTTTCCCTAGCAAACCGATTCGCAGGGGATACCGTCCTTGTCTCGGTCCAACTTGCCTCCCCATGAGCAGTTTGTGAGAAACCAGTTTGCTTCATCACATGAGCTGATTTGAGAACATATCCGCCGCGGCTCGCACGAATAGCCGCTCTGCGCGAGCAGCCTGCGGCTGACGACGCCTCGTGGTTGGCCTGACGGCGCCACGCCATCTGCATGCTCCGCTCGCCACTCCCAAGGCGCCTTAAACTTGCCGGCCCACATGCCGACCTTCGCCGCTTCCGCCTTCACCTGCTGCAGTGCGTACGCGCCGTGGCTGTAGCGGGGCCAATCCAAGGCCTGGCCGTGCTCGATCATCCAAGCGGACAAGCCGGCACCATCGGAGCGCTGGCAGTCGCCGACAAACCGGTCATAGCGATCCCAGGAGACGAACGAGCAGTGAACTGGCTTCGAGGTCGTCAGGAAGGCCTTCAACGCTTCGGTGGCGCGGCGCCCGCAGGGATATTCGAACCCTTTCGCGTCGTCGCAATACTGCTTGCTCTCCGGCGCATCGACCCCGTTGAGGCGAATGCGCTGACCGTGGATCTCAATCGTGTCGCCGTCGACGACGGAGGCGACCCCGGCGATCGGTGGAGGGCTCGGGCGGGTCAGATTCGACAGACTGATGTCGGACATGCGGTCGCTGTGCTGCATGGCCGACTGAACGGCTAACGCGCCAGCAGCGGCCATAGTCACAAAGATCAGCCGCAGTGGAATGGCTGCCCAACGGCGTGCGCGTGACCGCTTGGCACCGGTGCGCTGTCGCCACTGGTCAGACCGATAGTCGTGCCGTGATCTATCCAAGCCCATTCTCCCCCGAGGGAAGAATGCGTCGGTCAGAGCAGAGAGTCCATAGTTGCGCCGTCTCGACCCATTGCGGGATGGAGGTCGGTGCCATCTATGGCACCGGCGGCGCACGACCTCGGCTCACTCGCTTGGCGCTTGTTCTTTATTGAATGGCCTCTTTAGCGGCCAATTGCCGGAACCCTGCGCACCAAAAGCGGAAGTCCTGATCCCGACCAGCAAAATTCGCTTCCAACGCGCAATACGCTGCGGCAGTCGCAGCTTCCTGCCCGTAAAGCGCGATCGCGGCGCTGACAGCTCGTCCAGGATCGGTCAATGTTGCCAGCGTCAAAGTGCTTGCGTTGCGAGCATCTGAAGGCATGGCCCATCATGGCATGTGGGTGTCAACGCGACAAACCCGAACGGCTGTGGAGTTTTTCGTCAATCCGCTCGCTCGGCCCCGAATGCATCGCCGCCATCAATCCCAAGGAAGCCAGACGATCAAGACGAACCGCGGACGCGCAGTTTCCTTTGCCCGTTTCCGGCGCGCCAGCGATGTGAAACGTTTCAAAAATGAAGCATATGTACATCTTTATGAAATCGAGAACGCACGAACGTTACTGATGCTTCATCTTATCTTAACTTGACGAATATTGCTGAACCGCCATTATGAATGTTTGGAAGGGGAAGGGATGATGATGCACAGTGGTGTACCAAAGCAGCCTACGCAAAATATGGTTTCCGCCGGACGGGCCGGCGAAAGTTTGCTTCAACTGATCACAGCCAGCGAGCTCACTTTTGCTATGGAAGGGCACGACGGTCTCTCGGCTGCGATCGTGGAGCGCGCGGGCTTCAAGGTGCTTTGGGCGTCAGGCCTGTCGATCTCATCAAGTCTCGGCTATCGCGATGCGAACGAAGCCTCCTGGTCCGAGGTTGTCAATGTTGTAGAGCGTATGGCAGATGCTGTGCAGATTCCGATCCTGGTCGACGGCGACAGCAGATTTGGAAACTTCAACAATGCCCGCCTCATGGCCAGCAAACTTCGCCGATGTGGCGCAAGCGGCGTTTGCCTCGAAGACAAGGTGTTTCCAAAGATGAATTCGTTCGTGGGGGACCGACACCCCCTCGCCGAAACCGCGGAGTTTTGTGGGCGGCTCAAGGCGATCAAGGACCGAATTCCGGATCCGGAATTCGTGCTGGTCGCGCGTATCGAGGCGCTAATCGCCGGCCGTGTAATGGATGAGGCGCTGGCGCGCGCTTATGCCTACGCCGAGGCGGGCGCTGATGCCGTCCTCATCCATTCCTGCAGGTCCGACGCGGAGGAGATCTTCGCCTTCACTCGCGCCTGGCAGAACCGGCTTCCAGTCGTCATCGTACCCACGAAATATTACCGCACGCCGGTCTCCGCGTATCGCGCCGCAGGGATCTCCATGGTGATTTGGGCCAACCACAACTTGCGCGCCGCCACTGCTGCCATGCGCCACATTTGCGATCGGATCGTTCGGGAGGAAACCATCGCCGGTATCGAGAGTGAGGTGGCAACGCTGGACGAAGTGTTCGAGTTGCTCAAATACGAGGAACTGGCTGCGGCCGAAGAGAGATATCTACCACAGAAGGCGAGCGGCGTCCGTCAGCCGGTTTAAGCCGCCTTTTCTGACGAGCAAACGAGACGAGGAGGCGCAACATGCTTGCGAAACGGACAAGCTTGTTCCGTTCATCTGGGACCGCCGCCGCGCGGGCGGCGGCAAGGGCATCTGCCGATGCTGGCGATGACATCATTGATCTGACCGCTGGAGAAATCTGGAGTGACCTCGCACCAACAATTCGCGACGGAGCGTTCGAGGCTATCAACAACGGTGTCAATCGCTACACTGATACCGCTGGCATGATGGAACTGCGGGAGGCGCTGGCGAAAAAGGTGTCTCTCGATACCGGACGGATGTGGAAGGCCGAAGAGCTCATCACCACGACAGGGGCCAAACAGGCGCTCTTCAATGCGGCTATGGTGGTGCTCAACCCAGGCGACGAAGTCATCATCCCGACGCCTTACTGGACGACTTTCCCGGCGCAGGTGCTGATCGCCGGCGGCAAGCCGGTCTTCGTCGAAACCCGCTCCAACGGCTATGTAGCGCGCATCGAAGACATCGAGGCTGCGGTCACCAAGAGAACCCGGGCGATCATCATCAACACGCCTGGTAATCCGACGGGTGCCGTTTATGACGCCCAGACGCTGATGGCAATTGCCCAGCTCGCGATTTACCGCGACTTGTGGATCATTTTCGACGAGTGCTATGGCGATTTCGTCCACGGGCATCATACCCATCACGCGATCGTCTCCGTCCTTCCGGAGGTTCGGCCTCGGACGCTCATCGTCAACAGCTTTAGCAAGGCTTTGGCACTGACCGGATGGCGAATTGGCTACCTCGCCGGTCCGAAGGAGATCATTAACGCCGCCAGCGCGTTGCAGTCGCACACCACGTCAAATCCGAATGTGATCGCCCAGCATGCCGTGTTGGCACATCTAGAGCGGGGAGATGGCAGCTACGAGAGCCAACTGCGATCGCAGTTGACCAGCGCCAGGCAGATCGGTCTCAACGTGCTCTCATCGCTCAGGCGGGTACCGGTGCCGAAGGCGCAGGGCGGCTTCTATTTCTATCTCGACTTGACGAACCTGCTCACGCGCGAGCCGTGGAATGTGATCACTGACGATGCGGAAAAGATCGTGCATTCGCTGCTAACCGATGCCGGCGTTGCGACGGTGTCCGGCACCGCCTTCGGCGATCCCGCTGGCATACGCCTCTCCTATGGAATTCCGCCCGAGAAACTCGAAGCCGGATTGAGCCGGATCGTCGAGGTGCTCAACGCTCGGAAAAGACCTCGCAAGATCGCGGAACACAGAAGGGGAATGCGTGCGATGTCGATCGAAGCGCCCAAAAAAGCCGTCATTCTAGCCGCGGGCTTCGGCTCTCGTCTCCGTCCGCTGACCGATCTGCGGCCGAAGCCCCTGGTGGAGGTCAATGGCACGCCCATATTGCACAACGCGCTTCGAAACCTGGAAGCGGTCGGCGTCGAGGAGGCGACGATCGTCATAGGCTATCGCAAGGATGCGATCCAATATGCATGCGGCAGTCTCTTCGGTGGCCTGAAGATCAATTATGTCGAGTCATTGGTTTTCGACCGGACAGGCAGTGCCTACTCGCTCTGGTTGGCGCGCGATGCGCTCCTTTCCGGAGACTGCTACCTTCTCGAAGGTGATGTCTTCTTCGAAGAAGATGCACTGCGCTGCCTGATGATGAACGACGCGGCAAATACCGCTGCCGTTGCGCCGTTCGATCCATCTATGGAAGGGTCCGCAGCCATTCTTTCCAGCGAGGGCTTCATATCCGAGGTCCGGCTAAAGCAGACGGCAGCAAGTCTGGCATCCGGCGGTCCGGCACTCTTCAAGATGATGAATCTCATCCGGTTCTCTGGCGCCGACCTCCGAACAAAGATCGTCCCGGTCCTTTGCGACATTATCGGCTCGGGTGCGACCAAAGCTTATACCGAGGAGTTGCTCGCCGTTCTTATCGAGCGCAACGGACTGCAGCTCGCGGCGGCGCGATGCGACGATCTGAGATGGTATGAGATCGACAGTGAAGAAGACCTACGCGCAGCCGAGAGGATTTTCACAGTCGAGAGGTCCCTGAGATATAGTGCCCGCCACGTCGTAGACGCTGGAGAGTAGCAGGATGATCCGCTATCTCTTCGACGTTGCAAATGCCATTACCGCGCTTGGGCTGATCTTCGCCACTACAGCGATCTATTTTGCTTTGGTCGGACGCTTCGAGCTTGGCATCTGTTTCGCCTTATGGGCGCTTCTGGCGGATGATGCGGATGGCATGGTCGCGAAGCGTTCGCCGAACCGTTCGGCTTTGACGGCCCAGGTGGGAGGCGCATTCGACGGGCTAGCTGATTTGGTCTACGCAGCTGTGTTTCCAGCGGTGCTAATTTTGTCTTTTAACGCGTTCTCTGTTCCTGCACTGTTAGCTGCGGTCTGCCTTGTCCTGTCGGGGGCTCTCCGCCTCAGCTATTTTTCAGCGTTCGGGCTGGACGATGACGGATTCGGCAGAGGATTGCCGTTGAACAATGACCTCTTCGTGTTGGCAGCTCTCTTTGCCACAAACCGCTATCTGCCAATCCCTCAGCTTGGCAGTCTCTTGATAGGCGCGGCGTTTCTTCTGTCCCTGCTACATCTCTCAAATTTCAAATTTCCTGGTACCGGCAATCGATTGCGCCTTGCCAACCTTACACTCGTTGCAGCCGGGTCTTTCGCCCTGCTCACAAGTGCATTTGCATCGTAGAGTGTAGGAAAAAAATGCATGGAAAGCTCTTTCGAAATCGGCACGCGCACTGTCTTCGATCGTTATCAGCGCCAGCAGGAGAATGATCACCACATATTTGACAGGTTGGTCTCCCTCATTGAGGAGGAATATTTCGGCCTGGCAACCGGTAGCTTCCGCGGCCTTGATGTCTTAGACGCGGGCTGCGGCTCGAATGCGAATGCGTCTTATGCGTTTCTTGAAAAAGGAGCGCGTAGCGTTGTCTCTCTTGAATTGGGCAATGATTGGATGGATTGCGCGCGCAAACGGCTTAGCCGCTTTGGGCCACGCTCGGAATTGGTCGCCGGTAATGTGCTCGATCTGCCGTTCGACGAAAAGAGTTTTGATTTTGTTCATTGCGCCGGGGTTCTGCCGCACACCAGCGATCCGAAAAAAGGCTTCGAGGAACTTGCCCACGTAACTCGTCCGGGGGGCAGCTTCTTTTTGACGATCATGGGCACCGCCAACGGCGTCATCTACCGATGCATAAACCACTTGCGAGAACTGTACCAAAATGATGACCAATTTCGCAGTGCGATCGACAATCTTAATGCATCCACCGCACGTGAAGCCATCGACTGGCTGTTGAACGTCAAGGAGAATGAAGAAGAAGAACATATGCCTGGCGAAAATGAATTCTTTCGAAGCCTTTTCGATGATGATTTGTTCGTGACGATTCGGGATCGTTTCCAGGCGCCGACCTACCACGAGTTCTCATTCACTGAGGTGCAAATCAGAGACTGGTATGTCGAGTGCGGCTTCGAGAACATTCGCAGGATCTCACGGTATACGAGAAATTTCCATAACCTTCGGCGCTTTCTCGCGCCCATGTACCGTCATTACGACCACCCGCTGGCTCGGTTCTGGTTCGGCGATGGCTGCATCCAGATGATCGGCGACAAGCCAAGCACGTAGTCGGCGTTATTCGTATAAGAGAGCGACGCCAATGTGCGGAATCTTCGGGATAGTCCTTAAAGAGGAAGGTATGCCGGTCTCCGCTGAGGCGGTAGAGCGTTGCGCGGACGCTCTTGCTCATCGCGGACCTGATGCCAGAGGCTTATATATTAATCGTTCGGTGGCATTCGCACATCGACGACTATCGGTTATCGATATTAATTCTCGCGCCGATCAACCTCTTTGCGATAAAAATACTGGAGTGACGATAACCTATAATGGAGAGATATATAACTATCGCGAGTTAAAAAAGGAATTGCAGAGTCTTGGTTATTCGTTTTTGACGACATCAGATACAGAAGTATTAATCATAAGTTATATCGCTTGGGGAAAATCATTCTTAAACCGGCTCGATGGGATGTTTTCCTTTGCACTCTTCGATCCCCGAAAATCTCTCGTTCTTGTCGCCCGAGACCGGCTGGGCGTAAAGCCACTTTACTACACGATTTGCGATATTGGACTTCTATTTGCGTCGCAACCGAATGCTCTTGTTCGCTGGCCGGGGATCATGCGCGGACCTGATATGATCGGCGCGCTCAGTTTTCTATCCTATCGCGCGGTTGTCGGCTCCAGAACGCTGTTCACTGGGATCTCCAAATTAGAGCCCGGCTATCTCCTCGAAATAAAAAACGGGCGCTACACGTCCGAACGTTGGTGGAATCTGTCTGAGTGCATTTCGCGATCGAAGCCGGACTACTCCGATGTACGGGAGTTGCTCGGAAGTGCCGTTCAACGCCAGCTGGTAGCTGATGTTCCGGTGGCCGTATTGCTGTCCGGCGGGCTTGACTCGAGCATCCTCGCCTATGAGGCCTCAGCCCGCTCACAAGTCCATCCTATCTGCTATACCGGCAGGGTCGAGCCCTCCGATTATGACGAGACGGGCTATGCGATGGACGTTGCCGCTGAGTTCGGGCTCACTCACCGGGTCGTCCCAATTCGAGAACCTTCCGATATCAACGCGGTAGCAGAACTCGTCCGTTTGCGTGGACATCCACTTGGAATGCATAACGAAACCGCCATGTTTACGCTCGCAAAGGCGATTTCGAAAGAGCATAAGGTCGTACTCACCGGCGAGGGTGCCGATGAAATTTTCGCTGGCTACAGCCGATTGTTTCGGACGCCGTATGATTACAATCGAAGTAAAATCATCGCCGCATTGCCATCTCCTCTGGCCCAGCTCGCACGCCGGCGTCTTGGGCTTGGGGTCCATGGCGGTCAGCTGCAGTTTTTCTTAGAGCGTTACACTTACTTTCCGGCTGATGAGATCCGTTCGCTTGCTATCGATGGCCAGATGCGAAGAGAGTACGAGATGGAACTCTTCGACCACTTCGCGACTCAATTTGCGGAGGCGGACGGAGATTTCTTTAGCAAGATAACACATGTTTTCGTCTCTACGCACTTGCCCGCGCTGCTGGAGATGGTTGACAACACCACTATGGCAGCTGGACTTGAAGCTCGCGTTCCTTTCACCGATCACCAGCTCGTAACCGCCGCAATGGCAATGCCCGGCTCCCAGCGGTTAAGGTGGAGGTCACCAATCGCTTCTGTCCAGGCACTTTGGCACCCGGTCGCTTCCTTCAGCGAACGTCTTGACGTCTCAAAATATCCCTTGCGAAGAGGATACCGGGGCGTCTTGCCCAAATCTGTTCTATCTCGGAAAAAGATGGGATTTCCGATTCCGCTGGGCCAGTGGGCGGTGGGCGAGGGAGCAACGCAATATCGAAGCCTGCTCTTTCACGAGGACTCTCCCCTAGGAAATTTATTCAACCCTACTGCCTTGAGGCGTTGGTTTGAGGTCGGACGAGAAAAACCTTCAGATTCATTCGGTCGCAAGTTTTGGCTTCTAGCCAACCTTGCGATTTTCTTCAAGGAGGCATTCTCGTGACAATATCCGAGCCCGAAGTTGGGCTCTGCTTCATCGAAAATGGTGCGTTGGACGCGGCTTATACGTCACTTCAAGGACGCCTCAGCTTACTTACGAAGATGGCACATATCGAAGAACCGATCGAACCAGACCCCCTACAAGTAGCGATGACGCGTATTTGTGAACGCATCTTGTGGTTCGAGAATCTGTCATCGTCTTCATTAAGGAACGGGCGGATCGACTCTCTCTTTTCGTTCGCAGGAAAAGGAGATCGGCAATGGCAAAATCAACCCGCGCTATCTTTATTCTCGATTTCCGAGCGCCAAAAATACATCTGTGGAGTGGCAGTTACGATGCACCGTTGGTCCCCATAAACGGTCAGCCTCTCGTAAAACACCTCATCGAAGTATGTTTCGAATACGGCGTCAAAAATGTCGTTGTCGTCGAAAATTCGCAAAATGGCTCATTTGACACGTATCATTGTCAGCCCGGCACCACTGTTCTCTCGTGGCGAGACACACTTGACTTCGGCCTAATCGAGAGACGTCAGGACCATGACGGCGATACACTCCTGATATGGGGAACTCCGCTGTTCGACAGTGACCTTCTTGACGGAATCGGTCGCGATAGCGGATCGTGTGGCTCCGCCTGGCGGCCCGAAGCGCCGACTGGTATTTATCGGTTGAGTGCCGATGTACTATTGGACCTTTTACTTGAAAGCCAGTTCGCGGCACTCACTCGTCCACAACAGACCTTGAGCGGGTTGGCCACAGGTCTGCTCCGGCTAGAGATTGCCTTGCCTGCCGGTAGGCGGAATGCTGGCTTCGAACTGCTCGATATCTGCGACGGCGTCGATGTAGCCATAGCCGAATTCCGATGTGACAAGAAAAACCTGCTGCGGCGTCTGGAGACCAGCGTCGGAGGGTATTGGCGTAAGCCAATCGCTGAGCACATGCTTCTTTGCAATACCAGATTTCCCCCTAAGGCTTTCTACGATCGGCTAGCGACGAGGCTCGAAGACGTATTAACATGCTATCCATCTCAGCAGATTGATATTGCTTCCATCCTCGGCGCGATGACCTCGCAGCAGCCGGAGCTTATCGCAGTCGGAAACGGGGTCACCGACCTCATACAGGCGCTTTATTCAACGCTGAACCCCACAGTTGCGGTTCCCACCCCGACATTTGCCGGTTTTCAAACCCCTCTGACTAACGAACGAATGAAGAACTTCGTTCTCAGTCCGCCTTATTTCGACCTGGATGTCAGCGCGTTTTTTGAATTCGTAATAGCCACGGATGCAGACACGGCAATCGTTGTGAATCCTAACAATCCCACCGGTCGACTTGTTGATCATGCTGACATGGCATGGTTGACCAAGGCTCTAGGTTCCAGCGGGCGGCGGCTGATTGTGGACGAATCCTTTATCGATTTTCCCACTGACGGAAGCGCAAACAGCGTTGAGAATCTTGTGCTGTCCTGTGACAATCTGATCGTAGTGAAGAGCCTTGGAAAGCTCTTCGGGCTCGGCGGAATTCGGCTCGGCTATCTCATGTCTGGCGATAGGGATCTCATTGCTGCCGTGCGCCGGAAGCTACCGTTGTGGAACATCAACGGTATTGCGGAATACACGCTGTTCTTGCTGCCCGAATTTATAGAGGAACTGGAAGAGAGCCTGGAAATGTTGCGCGAGGATCGAGACCTATTCACGCGAAGGTTACAGACGATACCGGGCCTTGAAGTCGTGCCTTCACAAACAAATTTCATCTTATGTCGGCTGCCTGAAGATTCTGTATCTGCTGCCGAGCTTAAGCGTCGGCTCATTCTCTTCGATTCCGTCCTTGTAAGAGAATGCGGCTACCAAGTTATGAAAGATGCAGATCGATACATTCGCCTGACTGTTCGAAGTCGAGCCGAGAACGAAAAGCTCATAAACACTTTGCGAAGTACTTTAAGCCACTTAAGCATCGCATCTGAAGGCGTCGTCGCATAAGGAATGGGCGCATGATCGATGCTCAGTACTGGCCGAAAGGCAAGGTAGCGACAGGCCTGGCCACAATATCGCAAAATTATAGACAGCTCTAATCCTCTATCAGCGAGCGCCCGGCATAAGGCGCCTGGGGCAAGCCGAGGACACTCGAAAGCGTCGGCGCGAACTGGTCCGCATTTGCCTCGTCGACGATCCGCTGGGGCACGCCGATGCCGGACACGATGAACATGCGGTCATCCTCGCGGCTGCCCGGCCGAAAACCGTGAGTTGAGATGGCGTGCGGCCTGCCCGTCGCAGAGAGCGGCGCGGACGCATGCGCTGCCCGCTCCTCGAAAGAATGCCTAGGCGGAGCGACGAACATCGCCACACCCCCGCGGAGAGGCTCAGGCAGATGCAGATCGTTCCAGAGCTCGACGCCGTAGGGCACCAGTCGCTCGGTGGCTCTGTCAATATCGCCGGGAGTTTTGAGGGAGACGTAGAGGCTGGCGCCTTCGGTCATCCAGTGCATGTCCGGGATAATGGCCTCCGGAAAAATCGCCATGTCTACCGGACCGTGGCCGTGGTCGCTGGCGACCGCGATCACATAGCTCCCAAGCCTGCCGGTCCGCTCCAGGACAGCCAGGACGTTACCCAGCAGCATATCGGCGAACTCCACTGACCAGATCGCTGTCGGGCTGTCATAGCCAAGATAATGCTGGAACGCGTCCGGCATCTCGATCTCCGTCAGCACGAGATCGGGTGGCCGGTCCGAGCCGAGCAGAGCCACTACGGCGCGATTAAGAAACTGATCGAGTGCGAGGCCGGCCAGCAGGTGCGGCGTGCCGTCGTCAACTGACTCTCTGAACCAATCCATTTCGGTCAGGCCGGCGCGCGCGAGCCGATCTTCGGGATCGTGGATAGCGCGCAAGGCCGCCAATGCTTCGGGGGTGGCCATCTTGCCGAAGCGATGACCGGTCACGAAATTGCGCAGCCACCAGGGCGGGACATAGACAGAAGTATCGTCCAGAGCGATCATCGCATGGCCGATCGCCGCGACATCCAGGCCGGCGGCCTTGGCATGTGTGGCAAGTGTCGGTGCCTGCAAATCTTCAGCCAGCGGCGCGATGAAGATGTCACCGCGGAAGATATGATTGCCATAGACACCGTGCACTTCGGGTCCCACGCCCGTCAACATCGTTGCCCGGCCGGGGACGGAGGTGGCCGGCACGGCCGATTTCATCCGGCGAACGCGCAGGCCAGAAGCCGCGAGACGGCTCATGTTCGGCAGGCGGTGCGCATAGGCCTCGAAAGTGTCAGCGCTGACACCGTCGACGAGCATGGAGATCAGCTTTCTTTGCATGAGGGCTCCGTCATCGTAGGGTCGGGTCGAGTTGATCGCGCAACCAGTCGCCGAGGACGCTCACCGCGACGGCGGTCAACACGATGACGAGGCTGGGAGCGAGCAGCATCCAGGGCGCGCGGGTGATATACTCGCGGCCGGCGGCGACCATCACGCCCAGGCTGCTCATGGGCGGCTGGACGCCAAGGCCGAGAAAGGACAATCCGCTTTCGACCAGAACGATTTCGGGAAATGTCACTGTTGCCGCGACCAGAAGCGTTGCCGCACTGTTGGGCAGGATATGCCGAACATAGACGCGCAACGGATGGGCGCCGAGCTGGCGGGTTGCACTCGCATAGCCCTGTGCGCCGGCGGCCATTGCCAGCCCCCGCGCCAGCCGCGCATTCCGCTCCCAGCCGTACAGCCCCATCAGGGCGACGAACAGCGTCAGCGAATTGCCCAAAAAGGCGAGCATCGCCAGAGCCACGATGAGAAAAGGTAACGAAGCCTGGACGTCGATCATCAGGAGCAGAACGTGCTCGACCAGCCGGCGGAAATAAGCGGCGGTGAAGCCGATCGCCGTGCCGACGAACACGCTGATCGCGGTCGCGCCGAAGGCGACCAGCAAGCTGGTGCGGATCGAGTAGATAAGACGCGAGGCAACGTCACGGCCGAGGTCGTCAGTTCCAAGGACATGCAGCATCGTCCCGCCGAACCCCACAGGCGGCGCCAGACGATGGCGCAGGTCGATGGCAGTAATGTCGTAGGGGGCAATGTGCGCTGCTGCGAGTGCCGCCACGACCATGAGCAGAACCCAGCCCGCTGCGAGGCGTGTCGGCAAGTCCATCCGGTATATCGTCTGAAGGCTGGGCGCCATGACCGGCATTTCTCAATGCGATCCAGCGGACGAGGTCCGCAAGCGCGGATCGAAAACGCCATAAAGCAGGTCCATCAGGAGGTTGGCCGATGTCATGGTTAGCGTGACAAGCAGAAGGATGACCTGAACCACGGCGAGGTCGCGGTTGGCGACCGAGACCACCAGCAACTGGCCGATGCCGGGCCAGCCGAATACATTCTCCACCAGGACCGCGCCTGCAACTTGTCCGCCTAGCATCAGGCCGAACAGCGTCAGCACAGGGATGATCGCGTTCGGGAGAGCATGATGGCGAACCACCTCCCGCCAGGTCACGCCCTTGGCGCTGGCCGCGACGACGTATAGCTGTAACAGTACCTCGATCATGGCACTGCGCGTGAAACGCGCGATGATGGCCGCACCGCTAATGCCGAGCGTCAAAACCGGCAGTACGAAGCCGGCAGCCCGGTCGGCGCCGCCCGAGGGGAACAGGCCGAGAGTGACCGAAAAGATCAGGATCAGGAGCAGCCCGAGCACGAAGCTCGGTACGGTGAAGCCGAGAACGGTCAGCATCATAACCGATCGGTCGACCCAGCTGTCGCGATGCATGGCGGCATAGGCGCCGACGGGAATCCCGATCAGCATTGTGAGCATCAGCGAGGGGATCATCAGCGCCAATGTCAGCGGCACGCGCTCGAGCACAGCATCCAGGGCCGGCTTTCCGCCCAGCATGGAATTGCCGAAGTCGCCATGAAGCGCCGCCTGGACGTAGCGCAGATATTGTAAAGAAAGCGGCTGATCGAGACCCCAATGCCGGCGAAAGGCGTCGAGGTCGGCGGCACGAGCGCTGGGACCGAGAATTTGCAAGGCTGGATCTCCGGACGCGCGTAACACCACGAAGGTAAGGGTCACCACAACAAGGACCGAAAGTGCGGCACGCAAGACTTTCGGGCCAACGAGACGAATGATTGTTGCGGTCATCGATCCCTCACACGATGGCAGGCGACCTCCCGTTTCGATCCCAATGGCAGGAGTTCGGGCAGGCTTTGTCGGCAGATGTCCTGCGCTAGAGGGCAGCGTGAATGGAACGGACACCCGGAAGGCCGATCGGTGGCGCTCGGCGGCTCGCCCGAGAGCGGCACATACTGGTCGAAGCCGCCTGGCAGTCTCGGCATGGCCGATACGAGCGCCTGGGTATAGGGATGTGCGGGGTGGTCAATGATGACGTCGGTGCGCCCCTGCTCGACGACGCGGCCCAGATACATAACGGCAATGCGATCGCTGACATGACGCACAATCCGCAAGTCATGGCTGATGAACAATATGCCGAGCCCAAGCTCCTGCTGAAGATCCACCAGCAGGTTGACGATTTGTGCCTGTACAGAGACGTCGAGCGCTGAGACCGGTTCGTCGCAAACAAGAAGCGACGGTTTCGGTGCTAGCGCACGCGCCAGTACGACGCGCTGGCGCTGGCCGCCGGAAAGCTGATGCGGGTAGAGCATGTGGTGGTCTTCGCCAAGTCCCACGGCGTGGAGCAGCTCCCTTACCCGCTGCCGCCGGCTTGCGGCATCGCCAACTCCGTGAATCTCCAGCGGCTCGGCGATGAGGGCATCAACCGTCATGCGGCGGTCGAGCGCCCCCAGCGTGTCCTGAAAGACCAGTTGCATCTGCCGCCGCTGTGACCGCCACTGTTTGCTGCCGATCCGCGGCAGCAAAGAGTCTTGAAACAGCACCCGGCCGCTGTCCGGCGAATCCAAGCCGAGCGCGATCCGGCCGGTGGTGGATTTGCCGCAACCGGATTCGCCAACAATGCCGGTCGTTTGCCCCGCCTCGACGTTCAGCGACACGCCATCGACGGCAGCGAGATATTTCCGCGACCCGAGAATCGCCGAGCCGACCGGGAAGCGGCGGGAAATGCCTTCGAGACGCAGCAAGGTCATCGCTCGGCTGCAGCCTTCAGGCAATGCACGGAATGCCCGGCAGAAACCTGCCGCACTTGCGGTCGGACCACGCCGCATGCGGCGACGGCGTCCCTGCAGCGCGGTGCGTAGGCACATCCAGGCGGTAGGTTTCGCTGCGGTGGCGCGCCCGCTATGGCGGTCAACCGTATGCGCGGTCCACACGATGGCGGAATGGCACCGATGAGGTCGCGCGTGTAGGGGTGCTCCGGCGCTGTCAAAAGCGTGTGTGTCGATCCGGCCTCGACGATCCGTCCGGAATACATGACGCAAACCCGATCACAGATGGCCGCTACTGCCGCTAGATCGTGGCTTATCATCACCAAGGCCATGCCGGTGTCTTGCTGGATCTCCTTGAGCAGCAACAGGATCTGTGCCTGCACAGTGGCATCGAGCGCAGTCGTCGGCTCGTCGGCAACCAGCAGTTCGGGCCGGCCGGCAAGCGCAATGGCGATCATTACGCGCTGGTTCTGGCCGCCCGACAACTCGTGTGGATAGGCATTGACCCTGTTTGCAGCATCAGCGATGCCGACTTGGTCGAGCAGCCGACGGGTCTCAGCCCGAGCGGCGAGACCGGTCAAGCCGCCATGCAGGCGAAGTGCTTCAGCAATCTGCGCGCCTATGCGATGCACCGGATTCAGGGCGCCGGCCGGGTCCTGGAAGATCATGGCAATACGCCCGCCACGCACGTGATCCAAAACTGATGGCCGGGCGCCGATCAGATCGAGGTCGCCAAGCCAGGCTTCGCCCGAAACCTCGGCGGATCGCGGCAATAGATCCAGCACCGCCCGCCAGGTCACGGACTTGCCGCAGCCGGATTCGCCGACAATACCAACGGCCTCGCCTTTGCCCACAATGAGATCGACACCGTGCAGTACAGGCACACCCCCGAAAGCGACCGTGAGGTCGGCAATCTTGATGGCAGGGTTGGCAGAGGATGGCGTGACGCCATGAACCGGCAACAGCGCGAGACTCGCGCTGTTCTGGTAAGACTTGTTCAGCATGGAGCTCAGGCCACCGGCTCAGGCGATATCTTCGGGCCAAGATACATTTGCGGCAACGGGCTGGGCTGCCAGCTAACATCTGCCTTCTGCCCATAGATAAAGGGCATGGAGTGCAGTGGTGTGATACAGGGGTCCTCAATCTCGACAATGTCCTGCATCCGTTTGAAGGCCGCCCGGCGCCTGGCGACATCGGTCGTCGTTTCAAGCTCATGGCCGAGCGTGTTGAATTCGGCATTGGTCCAGCCGCCGCCTGCCTGCAGGTCATTGGTCGGGCCGATAATCTGCCAAAGCATGGAGACGGGATCGGCGTAGAAGGCACCGCCCGACGTATCCGCGATGCCGCCGAGGTTGTCGACCTGCGTCCAGTTCTCGCACATGATCAGCTTGACATTGAGGCCAACGGCTTTCCACATTTCGACCAGCGCCTGATTATCGGCAAGCTGCATCGGATAATAGGTGCCGACGGAAGGGTAGGGGATTTCCTCGCCTTTGTACGATGACTTGGCGAGGAGTTCCTTCACCAGCGCCGGATCGTAAGACACGCCCTTGCGCCCGGGATCGTTGATTGCGCCGAAAATCGGCAACTGCCAGCCATTGAGCGCCTTCGCCCGGCCGTTCCACAGGCCGTCTGCCAGTGCATCTCGATCAATGGCGCAAGCAAGCGCGCGACGCAGGTTGACATCCTTCAAAACGGGGGTCTTGAGCGGTGAGAATGTGAGGAAGCGGAACCACATGGTTTCGACGCCGGTGACCGAAAGGCCCTTGACGCCTTCGATCTCCGCAATGTGATCCGGGGTGATGTCGGTGACGATATCGTAATCGCCCGCCCGCAGCCCAGCGATGCGCGCGGCGATCTCCGGCACCCGCTTGAAACGGATCGACGCAAACGGCGGCTGGCCGCCCCAATAGTCATCATGCGCGACCAGCGTGATCTCGTCGCCGCTACGCACGTCGCCAATCTTGTAGGGACCGGTGCCGATCGGCTTTGCAGCCCATGCATCGTAATTCTTGGCAGCATGCCATGCCTTGGCACTGATGATTTGAGTGCCCCATGCTCCAAGCCGGTTGATGAAAACCGGATCCTCTGTCGTGGTGAACAGACGGACAGTGCGGTCATCGACCTTCTGCACGTCGGCCAGCGAGGAAAGGAAATTGGCAAGCACGGCCGCACCAGGTGCCTTTTCGCCGCGCAGCCGATCCCGCCCAAGTGACAAAACAACATCATCCGCGGTCATTGTGGAGCCGTCATGAAACTTCACATTGTCGCGCAAGCCGATTTCATACGTCTTCGCATCAATCTGCTTCAAGGATTTTGCGAGCGCAAAATTCAGACGGAAGTTGTCGTTGTAATCTGTCCGCAGAAGCTGATCGAAAATGCTGTACTGCACCCGCCAGGAAACATTGGCGATGGAAGAGCTATCCACCGGTTCCAGAATGGTGCGCAGATCCTGGACGGCGACCTTGAGGCTCGGCCGCTGGCCGCCTGCGGCCATGATGGTCCGCGGCAACGCCATCGCGCCAGCCGCAAGGGCCGTCATGCCTAGAAATGTGCGACGTGTCGTTTGCATGTCAAAACCCTCTCCGTTTGTCGGGACGGCAAGCCGAGCGAACTCCGTTTCCTTCCCGGGACGGGCAGAGACATACCGCAGTTATGTGAAGGTTTTATGTGGCCTTAAGACGGATTATGCCGGATTTGTATTGGAGACGCAAATGCGTTTCACAAACCATCGTGAAATGATCGCATTCCGGCCAGGCACATGCCGCAGCAGGTTCAGAAGGCCATCTATGCCGGGTTATGACGGTTTTTGCTGCGGATATAGGACTTGGGCACCAGCGGCTTCGATCTGCTTCAGCACGTCCAGTGCCGGCTTCCGGTCGGTGATGATCGAGGTAATCGCTGAATGGGGCAGGATCCGGTAACGCACCGATAAGCCGAATTTGGTGTGATCGGCGAGAACGACGATTTTCCGCGCCTGTTCGGAAAGTGTGGCGGCGAGATCCTGCCCGACCTGCTCATGGTCGAAGACGCCTAGCGTTGGATGCACGGCATTGACCCCGATGAAGGCGACATCGATCTGCTGTTCGCGCAGCGTGCGCAGACCAATGAATCCAGTCACGGTCCGGAAATCGGGATTGAATTCACCGCCCAGCATAACGACGCGATGCCGACGGCCGTCGGCAGCAGCGATGGCTATATCGACCATGTTGGTGACGATGCGCATCTCCGGCAGGGGGGAAATGCGGCGAGCCAATGACAGCACCGTACTGCCGCCCCCCAAGAAGAGATTCTGCCCGGGCTTGAGAAGACCGAGCGCCATCTCGGCAATAGCGTTCTTTTCCGTGCGCTGAGAAATGGCGCGCGATGAGACGGCCAGCAGCTTAGGCTGCTGCGTGGCGACGGCCCCACCATGGACGCGCACGACCAAGCCGTCCTGCTCGAGCTGTTTGATATCCCGCCGCGCGGTCTCCTCGGAAATATTAAATTGCAGTATCAGATCCCGGATACGAACTTCGCCATCCGCTTGGATCATTTCGATGAGCTTCTTGTGGCGATTGTGGCTAAGCGACATTCTTCCCTCTTGCGGTATTTGCCGGTGTTTGCGCGAAACTAGTCAGCTCAAAGCGCAAACGCCATCTTGGAGAGCAGGTTGGCCTGATCGTAGCGTCATTTGTAAAGCAAGCCGCTCGGGCCGCGGACTAAGCTGACCCCGCCGCTCCTGGATAACGTTCATCCGAACAGGACGCAGCGACAGCTGCAGAGAATAGGCGGCGAGCCGCGGGGAAGGCCGCTATGAAACGTGCTCAAAGAAGCGGTCGCGGAACTGCAGCTTCAGCTGGCTATGGCCCCGATGAGAACTCGCACTCCAGTTTGCGCGGCTGGGAAGATTTTGAGAATGACGGACTCCTGCGCTGATAGCCCGGGCGCACAAGCAGGTTACGAAGTTTGCCTGCGACGTGCGAGATGCGCAAGGAGGGCCGTCAAACGCATCGCGTTCAGGACCCGCTTCGCAGGGACACCGCCCTTGCGCGCCATCTCGACACCCCAATGCATGTGGTCGAGCTCGCGGATCGAATGAGCGTCCGGATTGATGCTGAAGATGCAGCCCTGATCGAGTGCCTTTTGATGCCAGCGCCAGTCGAGGTCGAGTCGCCAAGGATGTGCGTTGATTTCGACAGCGACGCCGTGTTTCGCACACGCTTTGAGGACTTTGTCGACGTCGAGATCATAACCGGGCCGGCGCAACAGCTGGCGACCGGTCATGTGCCCGATGATTGTCGTCCGAGGATTTCCGATCGCCTCAATGATACGCTCCGTCTGTTCCTTCTTGGGCAACTTGAAGCGGCTGTGCACGCTGGCGACGACAAAATCGAACTGCTCCAAGATATGATTCGGGTAATCGAGCGAGCCATCCGCCAGGATGTCCGCTTCGATGCCCTTTAGTATGCGAAATCTTCCATTGTAAGCCTTGTTCAGCCGGTCAGCTTCGCGGTGCTGTTCAGCAATCTCCTGCAACGAAAGGCCGCCTGCGTAGTGAGCGGACTGCGAATGATCTGCGACACCATAGTATTCGAAACCGCGCTTGCGCGTGGCTTCAGCCATTTCCTCAAGCGTTTCGGTGCCATCGGATGCGGTCGTGTGAGAATGCAGGATGCCATGCAGATCTTCATCCCGAATGAGGGCGGGTAGCTTCTGCTTTGCCGCCCTCTCAATCTCGTCCCTGCCTTCGCGCAATTCAGGCTCGATAAACTGCAAGTCTAGAGCTTGGTAGATTTCTTCTTCTGTCGCTGACGCGATCAGCTTTCTCCCGCGATGAAGCCCGTCAGCGTTTAGGGTGAATCCCTTGTCGGCCGCGAACGTCTTCAGTTGCTCAAGGTGGTCTGCCGAACCGGTTGCTTCGAGCAGGTTCGCGCCAAAGTGCTTCCTGTCCGTGATAACAAGCCTGAGGGTCGTATCCTCGATTCCAGTCGACTTTCTGCCCTGCGCTACCAGGGCGAAGTCGGAAACGAGCTCGCAACCGCGCCGGAAGTCACCTGCAATTTCGACGCGCGAAAACTCTGGATGCTGTTGCTTCACCGATATGACCGCATGTTCGAGAAGAGCGGCGGCCTTGTGCAGATGAAGTTGCGTTTCGCCGCTTCGCACGATGGCGAGGTTCTGCAGGAGTTTTGTCTGAAGCGCGGCGCCGAGGCCTTTGACTGGGCGTATGCGGTCTTCTCTTGCTGCGGCCTCGAGCTCCGCCAGCGAGTTCACGCCGAGCGCCTGATGAAGCTTCAGTATCTTATCGGGACGAAGCCCGGGTACGGCAAACAGCTCCATCACGCCCGCTGGAACATCCTCGCGCAGCTGCTCAAGGCTTGGGTGCGTGCCGGTTTGGTAAAGCTTGGTCACGATGTCTGCGATCGCGTCACCGATCCCCGGGATCTTGGTGAGGGCGCCGGTGGCGATGATCGGATCAAGCGGCTGCGACAGCGCCGTCAGACTGTCTGCCGCGCGCAAGTATGCCTTTGTGCGATAGGGATTGTCGCCGCGCATAGACGCCCGTTGCGCGTATTCCCTCAAAAGACTGGCGACGGTCCTCGGATCGATTTTTGCCATGGCTTCAGCCAAACGAGGCCGATCTCCGCAGGTTCCAATCAGGCAAGGCCATGAGCGCCGCGTTGCCCTTTAAATCCCGGCTTTACTGCCTCTTCCCGCGTCGGACGCTACAGATTGGGCAAGGATTGGTCAGCGCGACCCCATCCCGCCAGAGCTTTGGAGGCTGCGCGTTTTTTTAATTCAGGAGCATCGCCAACGTGGAAATGAGAGGGCGCATCTATTGTCTTCATCTCTGCCCACGTAATCGGTGCCGCGACAGGGGCGCCCGGACGTGATCTTGCGCTGTAGGGCATGATCGCGGTCGCCCCGCGCTGATTACGTAGATAGTCCACAAAGATGCGACCCTTGCGGCGCGCCTTTGACAACACGGCCGTGAAATGGGCCGGATCACTCTGGGCGACCGCCTGCTCCAGGCGAGACGCGAAGTCCTTCACCTCTGGCCACTCGGCGCCAGGGGTGAGGGGCGCGATGACGTGCACTCCTTTGCCTCCCGTCAGCATCGGGAAAGTCGTAAGGCCCAGCGATTTAAGGATAGCGCGGAACTGAAAGGCAGCGGCGCGGACGGCCTCAAAATCGAGGCCTTCATCGGGGTCGAGGTCGAACACGAGGCGGTCGGCCTTTTCGACATCCTCAATCCGAGCCCCCCATCCATGCAGCTCAATCGTTCCCATCTGGACGCAAGTCATCAGTCCGTCGGCATCGTCGACATAGAGATATGGTTCCTCGTGCCCGTCCTTCTCCGTGATGCCGATGTGGTGGACTTTGTCGCCAAAGCTGCCGGCGTCGTGTTTTTGGAAGAAGCACTTCTTCGCGCGGCCCTGTGGGCATCGAACCAGACTGATCGGCCGGCTGCCAACCCAAGGAAGCATGATCGCCGCGACCGCTGCGTAATGGTCGGCGAGCTGTCCCTTGGTGATGTTGGACTCCGGATAGATGACGCGGTCACGGTTACTTATCGCGATGGCGGTTGTCGCAGACGCGGCAAGATCGGCTGCATGACGTTCCGTCTCGAGGACGACCGCCTCCGGCTTCTTGTCTTCGCGGAGACCAAGATAGCTCGGATGTCGTAACGTCCCTTCATTTGTCATTTCGGTGAAGGCAATCTCAGCGACCAGTTTCGGACGGAGCCAGTGTGCGCCGCGCACTTCGGCGCGTGGTGCGTCGACGGTCGCGGCCTTCTGCTCAAGCGGCGCCATGATCTTCAAGAGACGAAGAAGTTCAGCGGTATCGAAGCCGGTGCCGACTTTCCCGGCGTAACGCAGCTTGCCGCCGTCATGAACGCCAAGGATCAAGGACCGAAACGCGCGGACCTTGTCGGACGGCGTCCAGCCGACAATCACAAATTCCTGCCGCCTGATGCATTTGATCTTCAGCCAGCTTGCGCCGCGGGCCGCCACATAACTCGAATCCGCGAGCTTTGAAATGACGCCCTCAAGGCCGGCTGCGCAGAAGCGATCGAGCAGCTCTTCTCCGCGGCCGAGGATATGGTCGGAGTAATGAAGGACCGGATTTTTCGCAGCCAAGATCGCCTCCAGCTTCGCCTTGCGCTCAAGAAGAGGAAGCCTTGTCAGATCTTCGCCGTCGAGCTGCAGCAGATCGAACGCATAAAAGTCGATAGTCGCCGGGGCACCCTTCAATGCATTCTGAAGCGCCTGGAAGTTAGATCTTCCTTCCGCATCGACAACCACGGCCTCGCCGTCAATCAGGGCGGAGCGCACCTTGAGCTTGCGAGCCTCGGAGAGGATCGAGGGAAAACGGCTAGACCAGTCCAGACCAGATCGTGTGTAGGCTCGCGCCTCGCCACCGCCGACGGCAACGAGAATACGATAGCCGTCGTATTTCATCTCATGGATCCAACGATCGCCGGAAGGGACCGTGTCCACGAGCGTTGCGAGCTGGACCGGCCGGAAAGCGGGCGGCGCTAAAGTGACCTCGTCACGAGCGGGCGACTTCGCTTGACTAGCGCTCGACCCATTGATTGCCTTATGCGACGTTGGTTTGACCACTCTGACCTAAACCATACTCCAGAGACGAAATAGCGTTATCCGCGTCCGACGCGCGACTACTTCTTTAGTTTCGCTGCAGGCCGTATTGAGCTTTTCGCGATCATTGGCGACTCGCTTGATTAGCGCCTCGGCCTGAGGCCGTGCTCCTGCCTCCGGCCCTTCCATTTTCCCGATTTGCGCGCACAGCTCACTGGCAATAATCAAGAGCAGGAACGTGCCCTCAAATGCCGCCACAGCGTATCCGCCTTCTGCCATCGGCTTTAGAAGCCCGCCATTCCGGTTCCGGTCCCCTAAACGGCCTGTCAGCTTTGCGCCCTATTCGAGACATTCACCGATCATCTTGAACGGGCTAAAAGCGGACACCCAGTTTAGTCTGGGAGTGGCAGCCAAAGCTATTATGGCAAGCCATAAAGACAAGGAGACGCTATTTGGCCACCTACGGACGCAATAATTTCGAGCTGAATTCGTCGATTGCCATTCGAGACGTCTACCGCCTGTTTCTGGTGTTCAGTGGCGACGAGCAACTTTTCGAACTCGCACCGAAGCCAGATGACCCGCTTCGGCTGATGCGGGACGCTCACTTCGCTGACGAGATTACCCACCTACTTGTAGGCACTGCGGTCGCCAATCGCATTCACCTAGAACATATGAGTCGCTTGCGCGCTGACCCTGCAGAGCATCAGCACCAGCCGATTATCCTAAAGTGTGGGACACTTCACCCGGACATCCTCAATAGCGATCAAGAGATCCCTCTTACGTTCGACCAGGCCTGCAACAAAATCATCCATGCCATCCACATTGTTCCAGATTGCGGCAACCCAGCCGAGAATCCATTGAGCAGTGAGGTCAAGCTTCGCGGGCATTTGGGAAAAGCGGCGTGGTCTGCCTACCTCAATATTCCGCAATACGTTCGAGCATCGATCTTGAATTTCCGCGATCACACGTGACGTATGTATGGCCGCAGAGAAAGGAGCGAGACGCGCCCATTGCACGCCGTTTCAGCGGTTCATCCGGTCGCCTGAAAGCGGACATTTGTACACGGCCATGACGATGACTCCTCTAGCATGTCAGGGGTAAAATCCCTAAAGTCCGCCCGCGGGGAATAGGCTTGGGGTGTATGCCATAGGGCGGCGTCGACCTAAGGCCAGGGGCAAGGCCGAGTAACGCGATCGTGGCAGACTTCACCTACATGGGCTCGAAAAAGCTCTTGGCGCCCCAAATCGCCGATCTCGTCGCGGACATGGCCAACGGCCCATTTCTCGACCTGTTTTCGGGCATCGCCGCCGTTGGCTCACAAATTGGCACCCAGCGCTCGATCTGGTCCAATGACGTGCAGAGCTTCTCGACGCTTCTTACCGGTCAGAAGTTTCGGGCCGCCCGACCGTTCAGAACGGCGCATAGCATCATTGAACGCGCAGAAATGCCGTTTGCTATCAATCGTACCGGGCTTGAAGCAACATTCAGCGAGGCGCTTGCTAATGAGGAGCGAGCACTCTCAACCAACGACGCGGAAGGCGCACGCGAGCTCATCGCGACCATGTCGCAAATTGACGAGAAAATCAGCACGCTGCGCCGCCAGAAGGTCCATTGCCTCTTTACCGGCTTGCACGGGGCGACCTATCTCGGGATACGCCAGGCAATCGACCTCGATTCGATCCGCTACGCTGCCGACCATCTGATAGACGCAGGCGAGGTGACCGCCGAGGAGCATCGCTGGATGGTGTTGGCGTTGTGTCAGACGATTTCAACGGTCAGCAATTCCACAGGCCATTTTGCCCAATACTTGTATCCGAGTTATGCCAACATTCGACGCGTGGTCCGCAAGCGGAGACTGAACTGCTGGTCGATATGGTCGACCGCGCTTCGCGAAAGCCGTCCGCTTGGCTACGTTGCTTGGCGGCGTAGCAACCGCGTTTTCAAGTCGGACGCCACCACGCTGCTCAAGAAATTATCGAGGAATGTGCGGCAGCCCGCGGTTATATACGCGGACCCGCCTTATACCAGCGATCAATATTCTCGGTACTACCATGTGCTCGAGAACGCCGTCCTATACGACTACCCGAAGGTTTCAAGCAAAGGTCAGTATCGACCCGACCGGTTCACCTCCGGCTTCTCGCTCAAGGCCGGCGTTGACGGCTCCTTCAAGGAGCTAGTTTCCGCTGCCGCCAAGCTCCCATCTGTCTTTATACTCAGCTACCCGACTAATGGCCTGCTGAAGGACTCGACCGAGCGCGTGCTCGAATTGCTATTGGAAAAGTTTGCGCACGTCGACCAGCCACTTGTCATCCCGCATCTCCATTCAACGATGGGCGGATCAAAAGGTGCGCAGAAGCAAGCAGTCGATGAGAATATTTTTGTCGCCTATCAGGACCCTCTCGCGCGCTGGCACGGCAAAGATGCCGGCGGAGCACTTGCCTCGCGACGAACTGGGCCAGCCCCAATCGCCGAGGTGGAGGATATCGCTGCGTGACAACTCGTACCCTTAAGATTGCCGTAGTGAGCGATCTCCACGTGTTCAACGGCTCGTCCGAAGATTCCAAAAGCCCGTCGACGATCGGCACAGCCGATGCTCAGGATGCGCCCGAGCGCCATCCGCTACGCGGCCTTGCCGATATCATCCAACGTGACAAGCTGAGCGCAGACCTGCTGATCTGTCCGGGAGACTTGTCGGACAAAGCTGATCCAGCCGCGCTGATATTTGCCTGGAACAAACTCAATGAGCTGAAGTATCAGCTAGGAGCCAAGCATCTCCTAGCCACGGCAGGAAATCATGACATCGATTCTCGCAACCAGCACGACGATCATGACCCTAAGGGCAATCTTCAATCGCTGGATCCAATGTTTCCGGGCGTTGACGAAGCCCTCTGCGACCGCTTCTGGTCACGCAATTTCGTAATCGTCGAGCTTGAGGATGTGCGAATCTTACTGCTCAACTCATCCGCGTTGCATGGCTATGGATCGGATGCCAAGCCCGAATTTCGTCACGGCCGGATCAGCTCGAAGACGATTTCTGCGCTTCGCATGGCGCTCACCAGCGGCGAGAAGCGGATCAACATCCTGGTCTGTCATCATCACCCCGTTACGCATAATCCGGTCAATGAAGAGGATTATAGCGAGATGGTTGGAGGCGATCGACTGATTGATCTACTCGATTCAGGTGAGTATGGGTCATGGCTATTGATCCATGGCCACAAGCATTATCCTCGCCTCGCTTATGCCTCTGGCGGAGCATCATCGCCGATCATTTTCTCGGCCGGATCGCTGAGCGCATTTCTATACCAAAAGATTGCCAGCCGCGCGCGAAATCAGTTCTACATCATTGAGATCCCAATAGATGATCTCGATGCGTTGGAGCTGGATTTGGCCGGAACAGTAACCGCATGGGACTGGATCAATATGTCCGGCTGGCAACCCGCGGGCGTCGGCTCAGGCCTGCCGCATCAAGTCGGTTTTGGCTGGCGGGAATCCGCCCGTACGATCGCGACGACGATTGCCAAACAGCTGGAAGACAAAACAGACGTTATCACCGGCGAGGAGTTGCTTATCGCTATGCCCAGATTGCGCTTCCTGCGCCCGGAGGAACTTGAAGCCGTTGTGCGGCGATTACGCTCATCACATGGGATTGTAGCTCAACTCAAGGATGGCATGATCTGCGAGGTGGGGCGATCATGAATACACTCATGTCAGCGCCGAGCGTCTTTGAATCCTTCAATGCTCGCAACCTTGATCCTACCCAGGTTGCGCAACGCTTCATCCCGCCCCGCCAATTCGACGAACTGATACTCAGAAATCATAGTATCGTGGTCGGACCGCGCGGCAGTGGAAAAACCACGCTGCTAAAGATGCTGCAGCTGCCGGCGCTCGCGTCCTGGAAGCATCAGGACGCCGACCGCTTTAGAATGAAGATTGACTTCACCGGGGTGTTTGTTGCGGCGGACATCAGCTGGGGTGCGCAACTGACGGCCCTCGGTGAAGCAAGGCTGTCCGATAATCTACGCACGTTGCTCGGCTTCTCGGCCTTCACGACTCATATGTTATCGGCGCTGGTACGCGCGATGAAAGAAGCGATGAGTTCCGCGATTGCCGAGATCCCCTCGCTTGCCCGCCTTTATGTTAATCTGAATCGCGAGACTATCGCTGCGCTAGTTCGGTCGCTCGCCAGGGAATGGGAGATCACACCCGAACTGCCAACATTGTTCGCGTTGCAGACCGCTCTCCAGGGTCGACTGTCGAGAATCGCCCAGATTGCCAACCAGCTGGCTTTGGCCAGCGCGCGCGAGCTTGACCCCAATGCGGCCGAGACACGGTTTCTCTACCTTGACGCCCTGTCGGCGGTGTCCTTCGGAATTGAACAGTTCAATACCTATGCCGACCAGCCATATCGCAAATGGGCTTTGCTATTCGACGAGCTCGAAATCGCACCCCAGGCAATCCGTCAGGCGCTGCTCAGGGCCTTGCGCAGCACGAACTCGAACCTGCTTTTTAAGTTGTCGCTCAGCCCCTACCATCAGGATGCCGGGCTGCTTAACACTGCGATCTCAGCGATGCCGGCGCAAGATTATCAGCCCATCGAACTTTGGTATGCACGCAAGGAGCAAGGGTTCCAGTTCTCACGCGCCCTCGTCGAAGCTATGATTGCGGACGCTGGCTGTACCGGTGTCGCTCCGGAAGACATCTTTGGTACCGCCTCGATCGCGATGCGCGAAGAAGCTTCAGGCGCGCAGTCATCGGACTACCGCCCAGGAACCGATCTGCACAAACGATACAAGCGACTGGCCATCAAGGATCCGAGCTTTGCTACATATATCAGCGAGAACCGGGTCGATCTCGACCGGATGCACGAGCTGCCCTCGGCTGAACGAGCAAGCATCATTCGCAAGGTCACTTCAATCGTTATGGTGCGCGAAGCCTATCGCTCAGAGCCGCAGGCGATCGGCGGTGGGCAACGGCTCGGCCGCAGCCGCAAGAACGCCAACATCTATTACGGCGTCGATGCACTGCTCGCGGTCGTAGAGGGCAATCCTCGCTGGTTGATTGGCCTCATGGGCCCAATGATCAGGCGGTTCAAGGATGACCGACAACGCGTGCCGCGTGCCGTCCAGGCAACTGCGATATCGACTGCTGCTAACCGGTTTCGCGCGCTCCTACGCACCATCCCCTATGTACCCGACGGTACGAGCCCGTTCCGCCACAAGCAGATGGCATCCCGTGGGTTGCTAACGTTGCTGGATGCTCTCGGCACGCGCTTTCGCCGTCACATCATTATCGACGACTTCTCACCTGATCCGGTGCTGTCGTTCACGGTCGACGCAAATATCTCCGATGGTCTTCTTCTCGCGCTGGGCCGGGCGTTGAACGCCGGTGCGATCATCCTGGTGCCCGATTCCGGCGCAGAGGCCATTGCTAGCTCCATTCGCGGAAAGCGCTTCCGTCTCTCCTACATGCTCGCAACGAACTACGACCTACCCTTGCTGCTTGGGCGCGAGGGCTCACTTCAACGTCTGCTTGCCGACGATCGCGAGAGCTCCGTTCCGCTGTTCGGTGGAGAGCTGTAATGCTCGGCATAGAAATTATCGGCGACGGATCGTTGGGTGACCGGTTTGATTTGTTTATCGGAACACTCGGCTATGAGACTAGGTCCAGCCACCTCGCTCGACATGACCTGATAAATGCGAAAC
This sequence comes from Mesorhizobium sp. WSM2561, assembly GCF_000513915.1. Lineage (NCBI taxonomy): Bacteria > Pseudomonadati > Pseudomonadota > Alphaproteobacteria > Hyphomicrobiales > Phyllobacteriaceae > Mesorhizobium > Mesorhizobium sp. WSM2561. The sequence goes on along the minus strand of NZ_AZUX01000015.1, from coordinate 174,082 downwards.
GGAAGATCGCGCTGGCATTTCCCGAGGAGGATTACGCCGCATATTTGAGCAACCGTGACTTTCTTAACAGCACACACTTCGAGATTTTGCCGAAGGACTCCGGTACGCTCCCACAACTGTTAGCCACGGCTATAGAAAACCACCCTGCCGACGCGGAACGGGATTTCTCTATTCTCGTCGATATCTCATCTATGTCACGCCCCATGCTTGCTGATATAGTATTTGAGCTGAGCAAGGTCGAACGCGCGCTCAGTGTAACTGTGACATTTGTCTACCTCCCCGCAGAATTCGTCAAGGAGAACGCCGAGCACGCACCGGTTGCGGTGACGGAGCCTGTCACGTCCGATTATGCAGGTTGGACCGCAACTCCTGAGCGCCCGATCACGGCCCTGGTTGGCTTGGGTTACGAACATGACCTCGCACTTGGCACCATCGAGTACCTCGAGCCTACCAACGTCTGGGTTTTCGTTCCGAGGGGAGAGGATCGGCGGTATGACGACGCCGTAAATCAGGCAAATCGTAATCTCAAGGAAATGCTCAGGGACGAGCGCGTGATGAACTACCAGGTGGACGCGCCGGCGCGAGTCCACGCCATACTTGAAAACCTTGTGTTCGGCCTACTCCAATCCTCCCGGCCGGTTCTCGTTCCCTTTGGCCCGAAGATTTTCTGCCTATGTTGTTTGCTTATTGCCCGGACCTACGAGCCAGAGATTACCGTGTGGCGCGTGAGTGGTGAAACATTCGCCAAACCCGGTGATCGGAAAGCTAGCGGCAAGATCGTCACATTGCAGACCCGTTTCGCACGTCACCCCCCAATTACGCAATGAGTGTTGCCGTACCGATGTATTACCATTCTTAACGTCTGTTTTTGCGCGCGTGCTGCTAAGGAAGCCAGACCAGACCCTATAACCGTATCCGGCCCCGACCCTGCCGATCATCAACGCGCCGCCTCTCCGCCATGCGGGGCATCGGGGGCTTCCCCGGAAGCTGCCCCTCGATTAAAGACGCGGCGCCGCGCCCAGGCACCCCGATCATTGCTGCCTTTCAGCCGCCGGTCTCGCTCCACCGTGGGCATGTCACGTGTTCTCCCCCACGCGAGTAGTAATGACACTTCCCGTGGTTGCGGCACCCATTCTCCGGCTCAACAAGAAAGCGGGGATTGGCGATGAGGTCGCGACAGAGCCCAATATGCGCATTCTGTGGCAACTCTGAAGCCCTTTGAGCGATACGGCCCGATACTATGAAGCGCCGCGTCGGATGGCGCTGAGCGACATCAACGCTATCTCGAAAGCGCGTGATCGTGATCTCAGCTCGGGCCGGATAGATGAGCCGCTTGTCGACATTGTAGAATCCAGAGGAGAGGTCGATGAAATCGAACGGCAGGGCTGCGATGCGGTCTTGCAACGCTATGGCACCGGACGCGTCGAATTGGATATCGCCGGTCCGCATCGATATCCGGATTGAGCTCTCGACGCCCTGTGCGCGCAGCCACTCAGCCAATCTTCCTAGCCTGTCTTCGACGTGGCTCGCGTCGGGATTGATCCGCTCGTCTACGAGAAGGTTAAGCAAGTAACCGTGGGCCGCATGGACCTGAACGTGAATGAAGCCATGCTCAATGGCGATGGCCGCTGCGGCTCCGAAGGAGTCGAGGACGCGGTCACCCCCATGACGTCCAAGCGAGCGGACGAGCTCCCTCGCGCGCCTTATAACCTGAGCGGTATCAGTCGATCGAAACTTCCGGGCGCCTTCGTAGCCCTCCCATGCTGTTGCGAGCTGAATACCCGGGAGCGATCCACGCTCGCGTATCGCGCCGGCTAAGTGCGCCCACATCGGGTTTGATCCAATAGATGGCGTTGAACGATTGCTCCCGTGACCTCCGGGAACGATCACGTTGCCAACAATGGCGCAGTGAAGATCAGCTGAGCTTCGCTGGCTGTAGAAATCGATGTACCGCGCGTCCGGTTCCCCGTCAGTCACGAAGCCTGTGTTCACCCCCAGCAAGAAGACGAGCTTATCGCTCCAGCTTGCGGTAGCGGTCGTCATTTACGTCCATCTTAGAAAGAATGTCCCGCTCCAGATCGCCGCCGAGGATGGTCGAGAGACGAAAAAGATAAATTGCGGCGTCAGCTAGCTCCTCGCGCAGGTGCGGTGTAGCCTCCCCGAGGCTTGGACCTGTGTACTTTGGATTGTTCAGACCGAGACCTACTTTCTTGAGCTCGTTCGCGAACTCCCCTATCTCGCCGACAAGGCCGACGAGGTCGCGAACGAGTTGATCGTGCCGTTCAGCGTCGGAGCCGAAGTGAACCGGGAATCCTCGCCGCTCGTCAGCGCCGATCTGCCGGGCAACGATCGCAGAAAAATCCATTACCTATTCCTTCCGAGCAGATTGATCGTCAGCGATCCTAAGCTGATTATCGACGCGGCCACGAGGCTTGCAATGACGCCTATCATGCCATCGACAAGCCATTTTTCCATCACGAAGATCGCGAATGAGTTGATGATGATGGCGAGAACCAGTCCGATGTTCGTCCAGAGCTGTGTCGTTTCCATGCGGCGTAGCACGGTTCGTGTTGCTGCGGGAAGGAGGGCGAGGCTCTCCTGCTTTTCGGACAACACACGTCGATCATCTGCGACCTCGCTGTGAGTCTTCTGAAGGTGCGTCTTGATAGGCCAGATGCCAAGCTGAAAACCGTGCTGCCCCTCGTAGAGCCTCGTGGCCGGACTCGAAAGCCTAGTGAAATCTGCCTTGGCGATGGGCTCGCCCTGGGGCAGCTCGACATACTTGTCGCTAATGTTTTGGGTCACGATTCCAAGGTTCCCTTTGAAGCCCGGATCGGCGTAGGTCGCAACCGGACTCAGGCCGATGCTGAAGAGGGATCCCTTGCTGACTACGCGGACTAGGATATGCGCGGGGGTGTCGAGTTCCTCCGCGGTGATCAGGACGACCCGATGCCCGGGCTTTATTAACGCGTTTTCGCCCGGCTTCAGCTGAAAGCGCGTGCCATTTTCAGTAAGGTCATAGTACACGCTTCCAAGCCGGAGCTCGTAGCAGGCGCCATCGAGCATGTCCGGGTCCGCATTCCGGATCAACCTTCCGGCATCAAGTTCAGTCATTATCTCGTTATCGCTGAGCGTCGTCATGTTGCCCTCCATTGATGGTAGGGACATTGCATCGTCTGGACTGCGATTGGAACTCTTCGAGACCATGTTGCGGCGGGTCTCCGCTATGTCGGCTGCGCTCGACGAGGTCATCACATGTGATAACGGTCGACCGTCAGAAGGCGCTCGACTTCGGCGCATACGAATTGGTCGACCTCAACAACGATGCCTTGGAAGATCTCCGCACAGTCGATCTGGTGTTCGATGTCATCGGAGATGACATCCAGAAGCGTTCCGCAGCTCTGGTCCGATCCGGAGGAACGTTGGTGACCATCGCGCTTCATCCTTTCGGATCAGGCCAATGTCGTCATTCTGGTCTGCCAGGAGGGTTTTATCATCGGCGCGAACGGCAGTTTCTCGCGATCTGACACCAGCACCGGACAGTCTGGTTTCGGCCCCTCAGCGGACGGTCAGGGCGGGTATGTAGGCGAAACAGGCGAGGATGAGCAGCGCCATGAGGTAGAACGGCCAGAGCTGGGCAACCACTCGAACAATCGGCTGCTTGGCGATTGAAGCGGAAATGAAGAGCGTCGTGCCAACCGGCGGCGTGTAGAGACCGATCGCCAGTGAGAGAACCATGACCAGTCCCAATTGCACGAGGTCCAGCCCGATCTGGTTCGCCAAGGGGACGAAGATTGGCCCGAGCAGCAGGATCGCCGCGGGAAGGTCGATGAACATGCCGACGATGAGCATGATGATGATCATTGCGAGGATGATGAGCCAGGGCTCCTTGAAGGTCGCCACAGCCCAGACGGCAAAGCTCTGCGGGATCTGCGCATAAGTCAGCAGCCAGCCGATGACGGCGGAACCCATGATGACGATCATGACCACGCCGGTGGCGATGCCCGAGGAGATGACAGCGCGCTGGAGCTTTGCCAAATTCATGTCGCGATAGACAAAGCTGCTCACCAGCAGGGCATACAGCGTGGCGAGCACCGATACTTCCGTAGGCGTCGCAAGCCCGAAGCGCAGGAACAGGAGGATCATCAGCGGCATGGCTAGCGCCGGCGCGGCCTGCAGCGTGCTTTGGCCGATCTCGGTCCAGGCGGCGCGCTTCGGGTTGTAGGGGAAGCCCCTGAAGCGGGCTGAGAGATTGCAGACAAGAACGAACCCTGCGGTGATGACCAGGCCCGGTAGGACGCCGGCCAGGAAGAGCGCGCCAACGGAGACGCCCGAGACTAGGCCGTAGAGGATCATCGGGATCGAGGGAGGGATGAGCACGGCGATCATGGCCGATGCCGCGTTGTTGGCAGCGGCGAAGTCGAGCGGAAAACCCTCGCGCTTCTGCCAAGGAATGAGCATGGCACCGAGGGCGGTCGCGTCTGCGACGGCCGATCCGGAGACGCCACCGAAAGCCGCCGAGCCGACCACGGACGCCGAGAGAGGCCCGCCTCTGTAGCGCTGGACGAGCAGCGAGGCGAAGCGGATTAGATTGGCGCCGAGCCGGCCGCTCATCATCAAATTGCCAGCCAGGATGAAGAACGGCAGTGCCAGCATGGGAAAAGACTGCGTCTGCCCGAACATCTGCTGGACGATGATGTTGAGCGGCAGGAAATCGGTCGTCAGGATGCCTGCGCCGGACGCAATCAGGATCACGTGCCCCACCGGGACGGCGAGAGCGAGCAGAAGGAAGAAGACTAACCCCAAGACCAGCATCATAGCGGGCTTTCCTCCGCCGAAAGACCCGCGACGGCACCGCGGCCGCCATGCGCGATGCGTAGAGCGACGACCAGGCTTGCGACGGTCACCCCGACCGACATGTAGACGAGAGCGTAGTAGCCCCAGCTTCGCGGTAGACGCAGCAGGGAAGACATCTCGATGGAAGCTATCTGCGCTACGTTCACCGCCACGACAGCCAGCACGACATAGGCCACCGCGATCAGAAGCTGGATCAGTACGGCCAGGATTCCGGCGGCCCGTTCCGAGATCACGTCCAACAGGATATCGACAGCGATGTGGGCGCCCTGGAGCGCGGCCAGCACGACTCCGGCCGCCACCATCCATGGGAACAAATGCTCCGGCAGCTCGCTCAACCAGGAGATGCCGCCCTGCTCGAATGCATAGCGCATCGCCACGTTTACTCCGAGCGCTGCGAGCAGGACCACCACCGTGATGACGACGATCGCCTCGCTCACGCGCCGCAATATACCCTCGACGGTGTCGACAACCGGAAGCATTCGTTCGATCAGTCGCATAGCCGCCTCAGTTGCCCGCGGCCTGGACCAGCGACGTCACGAAAGTGCCGAACTCCTTAGCCTTCCAGGCGTCGTAAACAGGGGCCGTGGCCGCGCGCAGCGCCTCGCGGTCGGGCTCATTCACGGTCACCTTCGAGTTCTTTTCGAATTCGGCACGCAGCTTCTGTTCTGCCTCGCCCATCATCCGCCGCTGCAGGTTCCCCGCTTCGACCGCCGCTTCTCTCAACGCCTTCAATTGCTCCGCTGACACCCGACCGGCAGCGATCTTCGACATCAGGAATGGCGTGCTCTCCCACTTGTGGGCAGACAGCGAAATGAATGGATTGACCTCGTAGAGCTTGCTCGAGGCGATGTTGGCGAGCGGGTTCTCCTGTCCGTCAACCACGCCCTGTTGAAGCGCAACATAGAGTTCGCTGAAGGAAATCTGCTCCGTCGCGGCGCCGAGCGCGCGGAAGATATCGACCGTCATCGGGTCGGCCGGCGTGCGAATCTTCAGTCCCTTGAGATCGTCGGGTTGGTTGATGGAGCGCTTGGCGTTGGTGATATGGCGGATACCGTTATCCCACCAGTCGAGCGTCACGATGCCGACGGCGTCGAACCTGGCCGACAGCTCCTCGCCGACAGGCCCCTTGAGGACATCGAACGCGTCCGCGGGATCGTCGAACAGGAAGGGCAGGCCGAGAGCGGCGAGTTCCGGCACAAGACCGGAAGCCGCGCCCTGGCTGTTGATCGTGAAATCCAGGCTCCCGGTGCGAAGACTGGTAAGCATGGCCACATCATTGCCCAGTTGCTCTGCGCCGGCGATCCTGATCGTGACTGTGCCTCCGGTCTTTTCCGCAACGAGCTCGGCGAATTTCTCCGCTGCAACGGAACGTGGGTTTCCCGGTGCGGCGCCGTGGCCGAGCGTGAGCACCGTCTGGGCCCAAGCTCCCGCGGGCAGGACAGTTGCCGCGGCAAGACACAAGAGCCCGGCCATATTTCTGCGTGTCAGTCTGAACATTCTTTCCTCCCTGTTGTCGGTGAAGTCTGCTTGCGAGGGCTCCCTCGCGTTCACGATACCCATTGCCGGATCGAGGCGGCGACCGCGTCGGACGAGATCCCGTAACGGTCGTGCAGCGTGGGCAGGGCGCCCGCGTCTAGAAATTCGTCGGGCAGCGCGATCTGTCGGAATGGCGGCGTCACGCCCTCGCGCAGCAGCAACGCCGCCACACCTTCGCCCAGGCCGCCGATGATCGTATGGTTCTCCGCCACGACGACGAGACGGCCGGGCACGCGGGCCGCGGCCAGGATCGCCTCCGTATCGAGCGGCTTGATGGTCGGCACGTGCAGGACGGCGCAGCCGATCCGGTCTGCTTCCAACGCCTTCGCCGCCTCCAGCGCGCGCATGGTCATCAGGCCGCTCGAGATGAAGAGCACGTCCGGGCCTTCGCGCAGCATGCGCGCCTTGCCGATCTCGAAACTGTAGTCGTATTCGTCGAGCACGACCGGCACCTTGCCGCGCAGGAGCCGCATGTAGACGGGGCCCTTGTGCTCCGCGATTGCCGCAGTCGCGAGTTCGGTATCGAGCGCGTCGCACGGATCGATGATCGTCAGGTTTGGCATCCCTCGAAAGATGGCGATGTCCTCGGTCGCCTGATGGCTCGGCCCGTAGCCGGTTGTGAGGCCCGGCAGCGCGCAGACGATCTTGACGTTGAGATTCTCCTCGGCGATCGCCATGCAGATGAAGTCGTAGGCGCGGCGCGAGGCGAAGACGGCATAGGTGGTGGCGAACGGCGTGAAGCCTTCGCGCGCAAGGCCCGCCGCCGTGCTCATCAAGAGCTGCTCGGCCATACCCATCTGGTAGAAGCGGTCTGGATGTTGCTGCGCAAAAACGTGGAGGTCGGTGTATTTGGCGAGATCGGCGGTGAGCCCGACGATGTCGGCGCGCTCGCGTGCGATGTTGGCCAGCGTGTTGCCGAAGGGCGCGTTGCGCGTCGGCATGCCCTCGGGTGCGAGCGAGGCGATCATCGCCGAGGTGGTCTTGCGTTCACCGGCCGACATGGCACGGCGCGGCTCGAACTTCGATTTGTTCATTGCGGGCGTCCCTCTTCCAGGGCCTTCAGGGCAAGCACCCATTCGTGCGGTTCGACACGGATGAAATGTGTGATCTCGCGCTGCTCGAGGAAGGGCACGCCCTTGGCCATACGCGTGTCGCAGACGATCACGCGCGGCCGTGCGTCCTTGAGGTGGCGCGCGCGGTCGAAAGCCTCCCTGACCGCGTCGATGTCGTTGCCGTCGACGCGCTGGGCGTGCCAGCCGAAAGCCTGGAACTTATCGGTGACCGGTTCGGAGGACAGCGTCCTGGTCGAGGGGCCATCCGCCTGCTGGTCGTTGAAGTCGACGATGGCAATCAAATTGTCGAGCCCGTGATGGGCGGCGGACATCGCCGCCTCCCAGGTCGAACCTTCGCCAAGCTCGCCGTCGGAAAGGAGATTGTATACGAAGCTGTCGCTCTTCTTGCGCTTCAGTCCCAGACACATGCCCACCGCAATGCCGAGGCCATGCCCGAGCGAGCCGCCGGTGATTTCCATGCCGGGCGTATAGGTCGCCATTCCCGACATCGGCATACGACTGTCGTCGGTGCCGTAGGTCTCTAGTTCCTCTTCAGGCAACACGCCCGCCTCGATCAGCGCGGCATAGAGCGCGATCGCGTAATGGCCGATGGAGAGCAAAAAGCGGTCACGGCCTTCCCAGAGGGTGTCCTCCGGCCGATAGCGCATTGCGTGGAAATAGGCGACCGCTAGCACGTCGGCGACGCCGAGGGCCTGTCCGACATAACCCTGCCCCTGTACCTCCCCCATGCGCAAGGCATGGCGGCGAATATGCCAGGCACGCACGGCGAGGCTGACATTGCTGCCGAAGCGGGGCATCTCCTTCGCTATCTCAGCCATGGATCAGCATCCCGCCATTTACATCGATCACAGCGCCAGTGATGTAGGCCGACAGGTCCGAGGCCAGGAACAGGTAGGCGCCTGCTACGTCCTTCGCCTCGCCGAGGCGCGAAAGCGGTATTCCTTTGATGATGTCGGTGCGCATCTGGTCTGTCAGCTTGCCCCCGGTGATATCGGTCTGGATCAGGCCGGGTGTCACGCAATTGACGCGGATGCCGTCGGGACCGAACTCGCGCGCCATCGCCTTGGCGAGGCCGAGCACGCCTGCCTTCGCAGCTGAGTAGTGCGGCCCGCCGAAAATGCCGCCGCCACGCTGTGCCGAGACGGAGGACATGCAGATGATCGAGCCGCCCCGCCCGCGCATGTGCGGGATGAAGGCCTGGCTGAGGTAGAGTACGCCGCGCAAATTGACGTCGAGGATGCGGTCCCAGTCCTTCGGACCAATCTCCAGCGTTTTCACCGGCTGGGTGATGCCGGCGTTGTTGCAGAGGATGTCGACTGTGCCGAACGCCTCGACCACTTGGGCGGCGGCAGAGCGGCATGCGTCGAGATCGGTCACGTCGCAGGCGATCCCGATGTGATCCGGCCCCAGCGAGGCGGCCGCCTCCGCCGCCTGGCCGGCGTCCAGATCCACGATCGCCACGCGCGCCCCGTGCTCGGCCATCAGCCCCGCCGTCGAGCGCCCGATTCCGCGCGGACTGGCGCCCCCGGAGATCACCACCGTCTTTCCTTCAAGCAACATGGAATTTCCTCGTATCTTCGTTCATTGCGTTGGTTTGCCTACAGCCGGTAGAAGCGCGCGGCGTTGTCGTGGAACAGCGCCAGCCGCTCGCTGTGGGAATATTCCCTCGTTATTTGCTTGAATGCGTTCAGGATGGCGTCGAAGCTCGAGAAGAGCTTGTCGACCGGGAAGTTGGTCGCAAACATCGATCGCTCGACGCCGAATGCGGCAATTGCTTCCTCGACATAGGGACGGATCGATTCCGTCGTCCACGTCCAGTCGCCCATGCCAAGGCCGGAGATCTTGCAGGCGACGTTAGGCGCCTGGGCGAGCAGGCGCATATTCTGCTTCCAGGCCTCGAAATGGTCGGGCCCGTCGACCTGCATGCCGGTGTGGTCGAGGATGATCTGCACGTCCGGGAAATCGCGGGCGAGATTGAGAAATTCCGGCATTTGCGGGTAATAAAGCTGCAGGTCGAAGCTGAGCCCGCGCTTCGCCAGTTCCTTGAAGCCCCGTCGCCATTCCGGCGTGCGGCTCACCTCCGGCCGCGACTGATAGGTCTTGGCCGGATCGGCATGAAAGTTCATGGATTGGCGGATGCCGCGGAAGTTCGGATACTGCATGTGCCGGTCGAGAAGCTCGCCGACGTCGGGCTTCGACAGGTCGGCATAGCCGACGATGCCATGCGGAAAGCCGCGTGTGTCCGCGATCTCCTGCAGCCACTTCGTTTCGCCAACCGGGTCCGTCGGGTCGAAGCCGACGTCGAGGTGCACGGATTTCACCAGGTTCTGGTTCCTGGCATCCTCAAGATAGTCGTCGAGCAGGTAACTCTTGCGGATGGCGCTGTAGTCGCCGAACGCAGCCGGCTTTACGCCGTCCGTCAGCCACGGATAGTAGTTGGTGTCGAGATCCCAGAGATGGTGATGCGGGTCGATGAAAGGCAGTTCGGCCACGATGCGCTCCTCATTGCTTGCCACGCCCGCCGGGGCAGCCGGCGGGCGCATCTTGCGAGCGGTCAGTTGCTCGGGGGGAAGACGCGGGCGATGACCTTCTGCGCCTCGGGGCTGTCGACCTTGTCGGCGGTGACCAGCGGCATGACAAGCGCGAGGTTCTGGGTCACGGGCGCGCCGGTCAGCGCGTTGTAGACCTGCTGGGTGCCATCGATTCCCTGGCCGACCGCCTCCTGGAAGAAGATGCCCTGGATCGCGCCCTGCTTGAGGAGCCCGATGGTCGTCGGCGAACCGTCGGCGACGGTGACGCCGACCTTTCCGGTGAGGCCGCGGGTCTCCAGCACCTTGGCCGCGCCGGTGCCGGCCTCGTCATACATGCCGTAGATGGCCTTGATGTCGGGGTTGGCCGTCAGCAGGTCGTTGGCCTGCGTCACGGCCTCGTTGATGGTGAGGCCGCGCGTTTCCAGCATCTGTACGAGGTCGCAGCCTTCAGCTTCGAAGGCCTCCTTGGCGCCGGCCAGATATTTCTGCGCGTTCTCACGATCCTGCGGTAGCGAAAGCATGCCGACCTTGTTGCCGCCCCGCTCCTTGGCCAATTCGCAGGTGAACTTGGCCTGAGCCTTGCCGGTCTCGAAGTTGTTGGCCGTAACCGAGGAGGTGAAGTTGGTCAGCCCCGGCTGCGGGCCAATGCCGGCGAAGGCAATCGGAACACCTTCCTTCTCCAAGTAGTCGAGCAGTGGCGGGGTGGAGGTCGAGCTGACCGGCCCGATCACGATGGCGTCGACGCCCTTCGTCACCGCCGTGCGCGCATTGTCCATCTGCTTGGCGGGCGAATTCTCGGAGGTGAATTCGACATAGTCCATGCCGAGTTCCTCCGCCTTCTGCTTCACGCCATAGCCCACCCATTGCCAGTAGGAGATGTCGAGCGAGGGCGCGATATAGGCGACGGTCTTCTTGTCTTGCGCATATGCCGAGCCGGATATGGCGGCGGCCACAAGGGCTGCGAGTAGGACTGTGGTTCCGGTCTTCATCTTGGTTCCTCCCTTTGTGAAGATTTAGGTGCGCTTGCTATGGCTGAATCGGTCGATCAGCACCGCGAGCAGGATGGCCGTTCCAGTAACGGAGCCCTGCCAGAAGCTGTTGACGCCGATCAGGTTCACGCCGTTCTGGATGGCGGTGATCATCAGTGCGCCGAGCACGGCGCCGATGGCGCTGCCGGTTCCCCCGAAGAGGCTCGCGCCTCCGATCACGACGGCTGCGATTGCCTGGAGCATGAGGCTTGCGCCCGCCATCGCCTCGGCGTTGAGGATGTAGCTGACGGTGAGCAGCCCGGCGAAGGAGGCGAGCAGGCTGGACGCGACATAAGCTGCGAACTTGATGCGCAGGACCGGAATGCCCAGCAGCCGGGCGGCTGTCGCCGACGAGCCGACCGCATAAAACCAGCGGCCGACGACCACTTTGCGAAGCACATATTCCAGCGCGACCATCAGCACGATGCAGAAGAGCAGATGGTTGGGCACACCCGGGATGATTTCGCCCGAGTTCAGCAGCCAGAAATTCGGCGCGCCGATGGGCATCGAGCGCCCGTTGGTGACGATGAAGGCGAGGCTGCCGGCCACGGCATAGGTGATGAGGGTGACGACGAAGGGAGCGAGGCCCACGATAGTCACCAAAAACCCGTTGATCGCGCCGAAGACGAGGCCGACCGAAAGCCCGGCGAGGCTCGCCGTAAAGGCATCGGCGCCGTTCGCCATGGCAAGCGCCGTAACCATTCCCGTCAGCGAGAACACGGAGCCGACCGATAGGTCGATGCCGCCGCTGACGACGACCAGAAAGACGCCAAGCGACATGATGATGAGCGGCGCCGCGGCCTGGATGATGTTGCGCATGTTGCCGGTGCTCAGCGCGGCGGGCACGTACATGCCGACCGCGAGCATCAGCACGACGATCGCGCCGGCGATGGCCAGTTCCGTGCGGTAGGATTTGACGATCCCTGGAGCCCGCATCCTCGGGCCGCGCCCCTCCTGAGTGGTTGCCATGTGATTTGTCGCTTCGGTCATGCAGCCATCCCCGTCAGTTCGGCGAGGCTTTCCTCGGTGAAACGGTCTTCGGGCAGGAATCCCCGCGGGCTCCCTTCGGTGTCGAAGGCAAAGATCGCGTCGCAAAGTTCGATGAGTTCGACGTTCTCGGTCGACCACCACACGATGATCGCGCCCGCGTCCGCCATCTGGCGGATCAGGGTGTAGATTTCACGTTTGGTGCCGACATCCACGCCGCGCGTCGGCTCCTCCAGCACCACCATGCGCAGCGGAAGGTTCAGCCAGCGCGCGACGAGCAGCTTTTGCTGGTTGCCGCCGGAGAGCGAGGACGGCATGTCCCAGATGGACCCGGCCTTCAGCTTGAGCGCCGACACCAGGTCCAGGCATTGCGGCCTCTCGGCCGCGCGCACCAGTTGGGTTCGTTGGCGGACCCGGCGTGCGGCCACCACATTGTCGATGATCGGCAGTTGCGAGAGTATCCCCTTGGTCGCCCGATCGCCCGAGATGAAGCCGACGCCGGCCCTGACCGCGTGGGCGGGCGACCGGAAGGCGCCCCGAAAGCCATCGCCGGAGATGCTCCAGCCGTCGCCGCTTCCCGCCCCGACGAGCGGCGCGATCAGCCCGGTAGGCCCCGCCGGTGCACCGGCAAGCCCTAGCACCGTGCCCGGCCGGACCTCGATGCGGGTGTCTTCCGGCCCCGCCAGCGTGAGTGCGCCGCCTGCCGCGGCGGCAGACGGCCTGCGCTCAGTCGCGGCGCGATGCGCTGGCTGCCCCATGTACTGCACGATTTCGCCGTCGCTCAATCCGGCGAGCGGGGCGGCGTTTAACACGCTTCTACCGTCCCTCAGGATGGTACACACGTCGCAGAGCTCGCGGATCTCCTTCATCCGGTGCGAGACGAAAACGATGCCGATGTCTTCTTCCTGCGCCAGCCGCTTGAGCACGCCGAAGAGCTTCGCCGACTCGGCCGCCGTGAGGTTGGCGGTCGGCTCGTCTAGCAGCAGCACCTCGGCACCGGTCGAGAGTGCACGTGCTATTTCCACAATCTGGCCCTCGTGCAGCGATAGTCTGCCCGCCGGCTCATCGACGATCTTTCCTGCCAGAGCCGGATCGATGAGGCCCAGCGCATCGAGCGCGAGTTGCCGCATCCGGCGCATGCTGCTTCGCGAGAAGCCGGATGCCGCGTGCACAATGCCGATGTTCTCGGCGACCGAGAGTTCGGGCAGCAGCGCAAGCTCCTGGTGGACGACCGCGATGATCGGGCTTTCACGCCCGCTGCGGCCGGAGGCGAAGCGGATCGTGCCTCCATCGCGCGATGCCAGCCCGGTGATGATGCGGATCAGCGTGCTTTTGCCGGCGCCGTTGCCACCCAGCAGTGCCTGGATTTCACCTGCCCTCACGCGGAAGGCCACACCACGCAGCACGCGGGTCGCGCCGTAGTTTTTCTCGATTTCTGCAGCATCGATCAGCGTGCGGGCCGGCAGTTCACTGCCATCGATTCCTGCATCGCTGCCCGCCGCTTTGGCGGCATTCGCTCCCATCCGGCATCTCCTCCCGAGACGCGATCAAGATGAGACCAATTGACACTTCACTCAATTTTCGATTCTTAACGCTCTATGTAGCTGAGCTAAACTGACGACTGATGTCTGATCTCAATCTGAACTCGATGAGCCACTTCGAGGCGGTGGCGCGCCTGGGCGGCGTGGCCAAGGCCGCCGAGGAGCTAAAGGTCACCCCGTCGGCGGTCAGCCAGCAACTCAGGCTGCTTGAACATCAGCTCGGGGTACGACTTTTCCGCCGCGAGAAGCGTCACCTTTCGCTGACCATCGACGGCGAGCGGCTCTACCAGACGGCTACCCAGGCTTTCGAATCGCTGCGCGAAGTACGCAATGCGATCGTCAGGCAGCGGGAGAGCTTTCAACTCAGCATCCGCGTCAGCCCCTCATTTGGCGAGAAATGGCTGGCGCCGCGCCTGGCGGAATTCAGCGGCGAATATCCCACCTGGGAACTCAGGGTCGACGCGACGCCTAATTTTTCCGATTTCGAGACGGAGGTGATCGACCTCGACCTTCGTTACGGCGACGGCGGATGGGCCGGCCTCTACTCTGCCTGCGTGGTGAACGACCTCATCCTCCCGATGTGCTCGCCTTCATATCTGGCGCAACTGCGAGCGATCTCGTCCGATCCGCGCGAGCAGCTGCGCCACGCCCGGCTCATCGACAGCGTGAAGGCCTATTTCCGGTGGGACTACTGGCTGCCGCGCAACGGCATCCAGGGTGCGAACATGACCTATCCCTACCGCCTCGACCGATCATCGATGTCGATACAACTGGCCAAAGACGGAGTGGGCGTTGCGCTGGACAGCACGTCAATCGCATTCGACGATCTGGCGAGCGGCGCACTGGTTCCGCTGTCGGCCGAGTTCGACGTCATCGAATTCCCAGGCTATTGGCTGGTGTGCCCTTCAAGGCACATGAACAGACGGGCGGTCCGGTTGTTCTCCGAGTGGGTTTCCCGGATCGGCAATCGAGACACCACGCACGCACGAGGGTTTCTGACGGCCAGGGGATTCCAGATTACCTTCGAACACCGGCCTCATTTCCTGACACGCGACTGATCTGGGGCGGCAGCTCTGGACACTTCATGCCTCTGGTGATGACGATCTCCGCTTCTCGGCCAAGATGTGCATCTCGATGAAGGCGGTGACCTTGGCCGGCCCGTGGCGGGCTGCGGGATAGACGGTAAATGGCGCCTGCCGGATTTCCGCTATCCAGCAAAAAAACGCTCAGGAAGGTCGGGAAGGGGTCATTGAACGAACCCGCTCGCGGGAGGGGCGTGGGGTTTGAGGCGTGTGCTTCGTTGGCAGCATCGGTGAGGCTTTAATCGATCAGGGGTGACGGACGGCCATCGGCCTCCGAGCATGAAGTGTCAACCTTCAGCTTGAGAGGAGCATCCGATGACCGTCCCTACGCATCCATCCGGCAGCGCACTTCGCGAGCGCATGATCGAAGACATGTCCATGCGCGGCTTCACCGAGGATACACGCCGTGACTATATCCGTTGCGTGAAGGCGTTTGCAGCCTTCATCGGGCGGTCGCCTGATACCGCGACGGCTGAGGATCTGCGGCGTTTCCAACTGCACCAGACCGAGAGCGGCATGCGGCCGCCGGGGATCAACAGCTCGGTCTCGGCGCTTCGCTTCTTCTTCACCGTGACGCTCGACCGGCCCGATCTCTCGCGCCGTCTCACCATCATCCGCCAGCCGCGCAAGCTGCCGCTGGTGCTGAGCGTCGAGGAGGTGGCGCGGCTGCTCGAAGCCGCACCAGGTCCGAAGTACAAGGCCGCGCTCGGCACGGGCTACGGGGCGGGGTTGCGGGTGTCGGAGATCGTGGCGCTCAAGGTGAGTGACATCGACTCGACGCGCATGCTGATCCGCGTCGAGCAGGGCAAGGGGCGCAAGGACCGCCACGCCATGCTGTCGCCGCAACTGCTCGGGCTTCTGCGCGCCTGGTGGGGCCAGGGCAAACGCCGCGGCGTGATGCTGCCGCGGGGCTGGCTGTTCCCGGGCCGCAACCCGATCACGCCACTTTCCACGCGGCAGATGAACCGCGCCGTTCATACGGCGGCGGAGGCCGCCGAGATCAAGAAGCGGGTAACGCCGCACACCCTGAGGCATTCCTTCGCCACACATCTCCTGGAGCAGGACGTCGACATTCGCGTCATCCAGGTCCTGCTCGGCCATGCCCGGCTCAATACGACCGCGCTCTATGCCCATGTCGCCACCAAGACGATCCACACCGTGATGAGTCCGCTCGACCGGATCAGCCTGCTCACAGAGGGCGAGATACGACCGGACAGGTGACGCGGCGGCGGTGCGCCGCCCGTCCCTGGAGGTCGCCGACATCTTCCATCGCCATGGCGCCGCCTGGCGCGCGGCCCAGGCCGGCCATTTGAGCCTCGGCCAGCTAAAGGTGATGTCGGCGATCGAGACCTGCCGCACCGCGGCGCTTGGCGGTCACGTCGAGGCGTGCGAGGACTGCGGCCACCGTCGCATTGCCTATAACAGCTGCAAGAATAGACACTGTCCAAGGTGCCAAGGCGCGACGGCAAGGGAATGGCTCGCCGCACGCGAGGCCGATCTCTTGCCGGTCGGCTACTTCCACGTCGTCTTCACGCTGCCGGCCGAGATCGCCGGTATCGCCTATCCCAACAAGGCGGTGATCTACGACCTGTTGTTCCGCGCCGCCTCGGAAGCGATGCTTACCATCGCCGCCGATCCAAAACATCTCGGCGCCCGCATCGGCATCACCGCCGTGCTGCATAGCTGGGGCTCGGCGATGACCCATCATCCGCATGTCCACATGATCGTGCCCGGTGGCGGCATCTCGCTCGATGGTGAGCGTTGGGTGTCCTGCCGGCCCGGCTTCCTCCTGCCCGTGCGCGTGCTCTCAAAACTGTTCGGGCGGCTCTTGCTGGCGAAGCTTACTGATGCCCATGCCGCCGGCCGGCTGAGGTTCTTCGGCGACAATGCTGGCCTCGGCGACAAGCGCGCCTTTGCTGCCTTCCTGGCACCGCTCAAGAAGAAGAACTGGTTCGTCTACGCCAAGCCGCCCTTCGCCGGACCCGAGGCCGTGCTGGCCTACCTGTCGCGCTATACCCATCGCGTCGCCATCTCCAACAGCCGCCTGATCACGCTCGATGAGACCGGCGTGACGTTCCGCGTCAAGGACTACCGTCGCAACGGGAAGGAGCGCTTCCGGACCATGACGCTGGAAGCGGGCGAGTTCATCCGCCGCTTCCTGCTCCATGTCTTGCCCAAGGGCTTCCACCGCATCCGCCACTACGGACTGCTTGCCAGCGCCAACCGCAAGGCCAACATCGCGCGCGCTCGCGAACTTCTCGCCGCGCCGCAGCCCAAGGCCGAATGCAACGGAACGGGCGCCGATGCCGCCACGCCATCGGATTGGCGGCCGCCATGTCCATGCTGCGGCGGCAGGATGATCGTCATCGAGACCTTCGAACGCGGCGGCGACCGCGCCCGCGCGCCGCCATGGACGAGGGCGCCATGACCCCAAACCGCTGCTCTTCATCGCTCTGCATGCCCGCCGAGGGCTCTGGTCGTCGGCGGACCGATGCGATCGGGCGTCTCCGGCCGGTCGCATGTCCCGCACCATCTGCAGCGCCGAAACCGCCCGCTCTTCAAGGGCCGCATCGCTATGCGCACCGCCATCGCCAGCCCGTCGAGCTACGCCTGCCCACCCACCAAGCCCGTCGGTGCGGTCACAACGGACCAAGCCGAACCGTCAAATCCCCATAGACTCGAAACCGAGATCTCCACCCCGCGAGTTCCTTCCCTGGAGGCTTCCGGACGCCGGCATCGGAGCCACGCCATCTCAGTAGAGGGCCGGCATCCGAAACTCATCACACGTCACGACGATACTCGTACCGACCTGAAGGTCCGCAAATTGGAGGTTTGAGGTCCAAAGCTGCCATTCCGCTTGCGGCCCCATTGCGGCCTTCGAGAACTGTAGACGAACGATTGCCTATGGCCGTTGGAAGCTTTCATCGAACAGCCAAAGCTGCCGTTAGAAGGCCTCGCTTTGGGAAGCTTCGCCATGCTTCCCTGCAGGGTAAGAATGGCTACAGAGTGGACCTCAAGGAGTAGGTCTCTATGTACCGCCTGAATAGCGTAACGATCCCAGCCCACGAAAAAGCCTCTCTCAATCAAGAGTTGAATACGTCCTCCGGGCCTCGAACCCTAGAGGGATTTTCGACTATCATCGATGCACAAGCCGTTGTCATATCGGCGTGGTTACCAAATGTCGGCATCGGTGGTTGCGTGTCCCCGCAACCAAATATCAAAACGGCCCGCATCACGCGGGCCGTTTTGCGTTTGCGGCCGGGCGCTGTGCAGATCCGGCGTAAGCGGTGTTTTGGACCCACCTTTCGAGAATGGTCGCGATCTGTGAGGTTGCCGGTTCTGCATGGGAACGGAGGTCGGCTCGTGTTCTGGACTTGACCTTACGTTCAACCTTGAGCGTCGGCCTCGACGTTTCGACGCGATCAACGGGGGCTGGTGATCATGCCTGCAGGTCGGATCCGAAGGTTTGGTGGTAGATCGCCTCGATCCGCGCCGCCTCGTCATCCGTTAGAGCGGCGAATTCCTTTTCACGGGCGCGGTTCGAAAGGCGGCCGCCGTTCTGATGAAGGAAGCGAAAGAGCGAATCGGTCAGACGCTCGGGCATGTCGATGAAGGCATCGACCTGCTGCCGGAACTGATCGTAGCGGCGCAGGAAGGCGGTCTCGTCGGGAAGATCCTTTTCTATCGTCCGCCGGACGCAGGTGTAGAGAAATTCGGCGTGGGGTGTCGCGTCGAAGAAGCGGTAGAAATCCCCAGTGTCGTTCAGGACACGGACATTGAATTGCGGCGTCGGCTGCCATTCGATCAGCGGCAGCAGGCGCTGCGAAAAACTCTCAAGCACGCCCCGGTACTCGTCGATTTTCTCCAGTATCGCGGCCGAAACAGGGAACACTACTCCTGGCGGGTTGAAGCCGCGCGCGGCAAGGACATGATGGATCAGGTAGCGGTGAATGCGGCCGTTTCCATCTTCGAATGGGTGGATGTAGACGAAGCCGAACGCGAGGATCGCCGCGACGATGACCGCATCGAGGCCTTGGGCGGGGCCGCGGTCGAACGCGACCATGCCGTCGATCAACGATTCCAGGTCCTCGGGCCGGGCGCTGATGTGATCGGGCAGCGGCATGCGGTTGTCGCGGTCATGCGCGCCGACGAAGCCGCCCTCCTGCCGAAAACCGAGCTTCACGAAGCGGGCATCGCCGAGCACGATCCTTTGCAGGCGCAGCAGCTCATCGCGATCAAGCGGCTGACGACCAGCCTCGCCGATGGCGCGGCCCCAGCGCTGCATGCGGTCCTGCGGCGGACGCTCGCCCTCTATCGCATAGCTTGATCGCGAGTCCTTGAGCAGAAGGAAAGCGGCTGTCCGAGCAAGCAGGTCGCGCGGCACGTCCGCGACGATCGCCTGCGCGCGCCGAGGCAGGTCGAGGCCGATGAATTCTTCAAGGACCCTGGTGCGGAACACGAGCGGGCAGAAATACGGCGTGCCGGGCAGGTTATCCTTCACGCGGTAGCGCGGAGCGGTCTTATCCTGCGCCGCCCATTGCAGTTCGGGGTCGACAACAGGAACATAGCGTCCGGCGGTCGCGTCGGGGAGATCGAGGCGCGTGTCCATCAGCCACTCATAGAGAAACCAGATCCGGCGGGCGTAGCCGCCGGTCGGGCTTTTGCGGACAAGCGCTTCAATCGGTGCGGTTCCGGTCACCAGAAACAGCCGCTTGAGGATTGCCAGGTCCAGTCCCTCGTATTTGAGAGCGAAGGTCAGGTGGCCTTCAAGGGTTGAATGCGGCGCATGCCGGGGCGTCATAATGCGCCAGCCGTCCCGCTCGGCAATGCGGTGATGTTCGCCGGTGGCGGAGAGAGTGTGCGGCAGGGGCACGGCAAGCCCATAGGCCCCGATCAGCGCGCTGTAGCCGGCAAGAGTCGCGGTTTCAGGAAGGCGTAGTTCCTGAAAAACGTTCACCTGCCCTGAAAATTGATGCTCCTGCGGAACAGTCATGAAAACCGTGCCTTCCATTCGAATTTTGGTACGAGCCACCAAAATCCATGAAAAATGATTCTAATTTATGAAAAATGAGGCGTCAAATGCGGATGTCTCGAAAAGCGATTCTGAAAGTAGTTGATAGACTGCTTGTTCAGGCCGCGCCTCTACCGCAGGCTTTCCAGCTCGCGGATGCGTTTGGCGCCGTCGGCCTCGAGCTGCCGGGTGACGGCGCCGATCAGCGTCTCGGCCACGACGAAAAGGGCCGCCGAGGAGTCCCAGGCCGAGGGCACGGCGGTGCGCCCGGCGATGACATGGCGGGCGAAGCGGGCGATCGGCGACAGCCACTGGTCGGTGAACAGCACGATCTGCACGCCGCGCTGATGCGCCGTCTCGGCGAAACGGACCAGGCTGTCCTGGTAGCGTCGGATGTCGAAGATCACCAGCACATCGCGCTTGCCCATGTCGATCAGCCGGTCGCGCCAGACGCCTTCCTGTCCGCCGAGGTGAAAGACGTTGGGCTGGACGATGGCGAGGTGAGCGGCCATGTAGCGCGCCAGCGGATCGGTGAAGCGGCCACCGATCAGGAAGGTTTTGCCGCGCCGGTCGGCAAGCTTTGCGACGATGTCGGCAAGCTGTTTGTCGGACAGGTGCCTGAACGTCTCGCGCATGTTGTCGAGCGTCGCCTCCAGCATCGGCGATACCGCGCCGCCATTCGGCGATGGCGGGTTGAGCGTGCGCGACGCCGGCGACTGCAGTTGCGCCGCCAGTTCGTCCTGCAGCGCCGACTGGAATTCCGGGTAGTTCTGGAAGCCGAGCCGGGCGACGAAACGCAGGATCGTAGGAGAGGAGACGCCAGCGGCAGCTGAGAATTCGGCGACCGTCTTCAGGCCGATCAGCGGATAGCTGGCGATCAGCGTCTGCGCTGCGCGGCGTTCGCCCGCCGGCATCGAGCCGATGCGATCCGAGATCAGTTCGGCAATGCTCGAAATCATCTTTTCCCCATGCCCGGCCGTTTTGCCGAAATCGCATTTGACCCGAAATCGCGTTTGACAAAGCCGGACAAACTGTATGAAATCATCCACAGGGACGCAATGAGGCAAAATACGTAACATACGATACAGCGCTCCCCGGGGACGACATGATAATGGAGACAGCACGGCCCGCCAGCCTTGCATCGCCTGAAAGCGTAGGGGTGACGAACCCCGGCGGATCGAGCCCTTTCGTGCTGACCTGCGACCACGCCTCCAACTTCCTGCCGCCAGAATTCGGAACGCTCGGCCTTGCTGCCGAAGAGCTTTCCCGCCACATCGCCTGGGATCCCGGCGCGCTGCCGGTGGCCCGCCGCATGGCCGCGACGCTTGACGCGACGCTGGTCGAGACCCGCATTTCGCGCCTTGTCATCGACTGCAACCGCCCGCTCGACGCACCCGATCTGGTGCCGCCGGTCAGCGAGATCACAACCATTCCGGGCAATGCCGGCCTGTCGGAAAAGCAGCGCGCTGCGCGCATCGCTCTGTCCTGGCAACCCTTCCACGATGCGGTCGCGCGTATCATCGACACAAGGCTGGCGCGCGGGCTCGAGACGCGGCTGGTTTCAATCCATTCCTTCAACCCGGTCTACAACGGCAAGAGCCGGCCCTGGCACATCGGCGTCATCCATGACGAGGATCGTCGGCTGGCAGCGCCGCTTGTCGCCGCGCTGCAGCGGCTCGCCGGCGTCACAGTCGGCGTCAACGAACCCTATTCGCCGGCCGACCGCGTCTATTTCACGCTGGAACGGCACGCGCGTCCGCGGGGGTTACCCTGCGCGATGATCGAAATCCGCAACGACGAAATATCCGACGGAGCCGGGCAGCGAAAATGGGCGGATCTGCTCGCGAGGATTTTTTCCGATCTCGAGCCGTCATCCGGATCCCAGGGATCTGGCCGGCGCGGGCTCGGCCATCCGGTGGAACCGGTCAACTGACAAGAAGAAGGGGACTTTCAAATGGCAGGCGGTAATACGAAGCACGTTGGCAGCGTCGCATACGCGAAGCGCGACAAATCTTATTTCGAGGACCGGCAACTGGTGCGTCATGCCAATGTCTGGCATCTGTGGGCGCTCGGCGTCGGCGCCGTCATTTCCGGACATTTCTCGGGCTGGAATTTTGGATTCGGGACAGGCGGCTGGGGCGGCATGCTGGTGGCCGGCATCATCATCGCCATCATGTATGTCGGCCTCGTCTTCTCGATCGCCGAGATGAGCCCGGCTTTGCCGCACACCGGCGCTGCCTACTCCTTCGCCCGGACGGCGATGGGGCCGTGGGGTGGCTTCATCACTGGGCTTTGCGAAAACGTCGAGTATGTGGTGACGCCCGCCGTCATCGCCTTCTTCATCGGCTCTTATATGGGAGGCATCTGGTCGGTCGCCTTTCCCGACTCCAGCGTCTGGCCACCGCTCTGGTGGCTGGTGACCTATGGGCTGTTCCTGGCGTTGAATATTTTCGGCGTCGCGCTGTCCTTCCGCGTCACCCTGATCGTCACGCTGCTGTCGCTCGCCGTGCTGATCGTCTTCTGGATCAGCGCCATCCCGAGCATGGACTTTTCGCGCTGGGCGCTGAACATCGGCGTCGGTCCGGACGGAGCGGCGATGGAGCTTCCTGAAGGCAATGGCTCGATGTTCCCGTTCGGCTTCTCGGGCGTGTTGGCGACGTTGCCTTTCGCGGTTTGGCTGTTCCTGGCGATCGAGCAGCTTCCGCTGGCGGCGGAAGAATCGGTCGACCCCAAGCGCGACATGCCGCGCGGCATTATCGCCGGCATGCTGACGCTGATGGTCTCGGCCTTCATGATCGTGCTGCTCAACCCGTCGGTCGTCGGCGTCGGTTCGTTCAAGCTCGCCACTTCCGGCGAGCCTCTGCTTGACGGGTTCCGGGCGATCTATGGCGACTCGGGCGCAGTGCTGCTTGGTGTCATCGCGCTGATTGGATTGATCGCAAGCTTCCACACCATCATCTTCGCCATGGGCCGCCAGGTCTATTCGCTGAGCCGCGCCGGCTATTTCCCGTCGGCGCTGTCGGTCACCCACAAATCGTACAAGACGCCGTATGTGGCGATGTTTGCGGGCGCCATCGTCGGCTTCGGCATCATGCTGATCATGTGGTTCGCGCTTGGCGGCGCTACGGCCGGTTCGCTCATCGGCTCGGTGTTGCTGAATATGGCGGTGTTCGGCGCGATGTTCTCCTACATCCTGCAGGCGGTGTCCTTCATCCTGCTGCGCCAGAACCAGCCGAACATGGAACGTCCCTATCGCAGCCCGCTCGGCGTCCCGGGCGCCGTGCTGACGATCATCATCGGCGTGGTCACCCTGCTCTACCAGATTCAGGACGCGAACTTCACCAAGGGCGTGGTCTGGGTGGCGCTGTGGTTCGCCATCGCGATCGTTTATTTCGGGCTGGTCGGCCGTCACAAGCTGATCCTGTCGCCGGAAGAAGAGTTCGCGCTGGAGCACGCGCAGAAAGCCTGACCCTGTCTCGGACCTCAAGAAACACCCGGCCGCTTCCTGCGGCCGGGTCCAGAGTTGAACTCTCGAAGCGCCACAAAGGCGGCGGAGCTTGCAAGAATGGCCGGAAATTTCTCGTTCGATCAGTTGAAAATGGCGGTCTCCAGCGGTGAGGTCGATACCGTGCTGGCGTGCATTGTCGACATGCAGGGGCGGCTGGCGGGAAAGCGGTTCCTGGCGCAGTATTTCGTCGATTCCGCCCATGACGAGACGCATGGCTGCAACTATCTCCTGGCCGCCGACATCGATATGGAACCGGTGCCCGGCTACAAGGCGGCGAGCTGGTCGAAAGGCTATGGCGACTTCGTCATGAAGCCGGCTATGTCGACGCTGCGGCGCATTCCATGGCTGGAAAAGACGGCGCTGGTGATCTGCGACGTGCTCGACCACCACAGCCATGACGACCTGCCGCATTCGCCGCGCGCCATCCTGAAGAAGCAGGTCAAGCGGCTGACCGAACGCGGCTATATCGGCTATTTCGCCTCCGAGCTCGAATTCTATCTGTTCAGCGAAACCTACGATTCCGCCCGCAAGAAGCACTGGCAGGGCCTCGACACAGCCTCGCCCTATATCGGCGATTATCAGATCGGCATCACCACCAAGGAAGAAGGCGTCATGCGCCGGCTGCGCAACGAGATGCAAGCGGCCGGCATTCCGATCGAGAACTCCAAGGGTGAGTGGGGTCCGGGCCAGGAAGAAATCAATGTGCGCTATGCCGAGGCCCTGGAAATGGCCGACCGCCACGTCATCCTGAAGAACGGCGCCAGGGAAATCGCCGAGTCCGAAGGCAAGGCGGTCTCGTTCATGGCCAAGTACAATTACGGGCTGGCCGGCAATTCCAGCCATATCCACAACTCGCTGTGGAGTGCCGACGGCCAGACGCCGCTTTTCTACGACAGACAAGCCGAATGGACCCTGTCGACGCTCGGCCAGCAATGGGCGGCGGGGCAGCTCAAATATGCCAGGGAATTCACCTGGTTCCTCGCGCCCTACGTCAACTCCTACAAGCGCTTCCAGGCCGGCACCTTCGCGCCGACCAAGATCATGTGGAGCGAGGACAACCGCACCGCCGGTTTCCGCCTGTGCGGCGAGGGCACCAAGGGCATCCGCATGGAATGCCGCATCGGCGGCGCCGACCTCAATCCCTATCTCGCCTTCGCCGCGCTGATCGCGGCCGGCCTTGCCGGCATCGACGAAAAGCTTGAACTGCAAAAACCCTTCGTCGGCGATGCCTATCAAGCCTCGCAGCTGCCGGAAATTCCGAAGACCCTGCGTGACGCCACCGAGACGCTGGCGAAATCGGAGATGCTGAAGCAGGCGCTCGGCGACGGCGTGCTCGAGCATTACGTCCATACGGCGCACTGGGAGCAGTTCGAATACGACCGCCGCATTACCGATTGGGAACTGCACAGAGGGTTCGAGCGGTATTAAACTACGCCAGCGCTGCCGTTCAGCCTTTGCTGCCCGACGGGCGGGCGACCCAAAGACCGCGATTGTCATAAACTGCGAGGACTCAAGGAATGACCGACACGGTCAAGATAAAATCTCCCGTCGATGGTTCGATCTATGCCGAACGGCCCATCGCCACGGACCAGGCGATCAATGCCGCGGTCGAGCGTGCCAAGGCGGCGCAGGAGAAATGGGCTGAGACGCCGATCGTCGAGCGCGGCAAGTACATGCTCGCCATGCTGGAAGCGCTGGTCGCCATGACCGACGAGATCGTGCCGGAGATCGCCTGGCAGATGGGCCGCCCGGTGCGCTATGGCGGCGAATTCGGCGGCGTCAGGGAACGCACCAGCTACATGGTCGAGATCGCCGAAGCGGCATTGAAGCCAGTGATGGCCTCCAATCCCAAGGACGGGTTTCGCCGCTATGTGAAGAGAGTGCCGCTCGGCGTGGTCCTGGTGATCGCGCCGTGGAACTATCCCTATCTCACCGCCGTCAACACGATCGTGCCGGCGCTGATGGCCGGCAGCGCCGTCATCCTCAAGCATGCGGCGCAGACGCTGCTGGTCGGCGAACGCTTTCAACAGGCGTTCGACAAAGCAGGCCTGCCCAAGGGTCTGTTCCAGAACCTCGTCATGAACCATGCGCAGACCGAAAAACTGCTCGGCTCGGGCAAGATCGACCATGTCAATTTCACCGGCTCGGTTGCCGGTGGCCGCGCCATCGAAAAGGCCGCAGCGGGCACCTTCATGACACTCGGCCTCGAACTCGGCGGCAAGGATCCGGCCTATGTCCTGGCCGATGCCAAGATGGACCACGCCGTCGCCAACCTGGTCGACGGCGCCTTCTACAATTCCGGCCAGTGCTGCTGCGGCATCGAGCGCGTCTATGTCCATGAGAAGGTCTATGACGAATTCGTCGAAGGCTTCATCGCCGAAACCAGGAACTACGTCGTCGGCAACCCGCTCGACCAGGCGACGACGATGGGGCCGATGGCACAGGCGCGCTTTGCCGACCTGATCCGCGAGCAGAAGGCCGAGGCGCTGCGCAAGGGTGCCAGGGCGCACATCAACATGACGGTGGCCAATGACGAGCAAGGCTCGCCCTATCTGGCGCCTGAAGTGCTGACCGGGGTCGATCACCAGATGAGTGTCATGCGCGAGGAGAGCTTTGGGCCGATCGTCGGCATCATGAAGGTGCGCAACGACGAGGAGGCGATCGCGCTGATGAACGACAGCCCCTACGGGCTGACGGCCTCGATCTGGACGCGCGACACCGACCATGCCGCGGCTCTCGGCGATCGCATCGAGACCGGCACTGTGTTCATGAACCGCTGCGACTATCTCGATCCGGCGCTGGTCTGGACCGGCGTCAAGGACACCGGCAAGGGCGCCGCACTCTCGGCCATCGGCTACGACAATCTGACGAGGCCGAAATCATATCATCTGCGTGAAGCCATCTGATTTTTTCGAAAGACAAAAATGACAAAATTGATTTCCAAATGGAACTACCCGACAACCGTGCGCTTCGGCGTGGGGCGCATCAAGGAATTGCCTGATGTGCTTGATGCCACCGGCATCAAGCGGCCGCTCTTCGTCACCGATCCAGGGCTGGCCAAGCTGCCGGTCGTCGCTTCGACCTTGAAGATCCTCGACGACGCCAAGGTGCCCTATGGTGTGTTTTCCGAGGTCAAGCCGAACCCGGTTGACTCCAACCTGACCGCCGGCATTGCGGTGTTCAAGAAGGGCAAGCATGACGGCGTCATCGCCTTCGGCGGCGGCTCGGCGCTCGACCTCGGCAAGCTGATCGCTTTCCAGGCCGGCCAGACGCGGCCGGTCTGGGATTTCGAGGATGTCGGCGACTGGTGGACGCGCGCCAACTCCGACGCGATCGCACCGATCATCGCCGTGCCGACCACGGCCGGCACCGGCTCGGAAGTCGGCCGCGCCGGCGTCATCACCAATGAAGCGACCCACACCAAGAAGGTCATCTTCCATCCGAAACTTTTGCCGGCCATCGTCATCGCCGATCCGGAACTGTCGGTCGGTATGCCCAGCTTCATCACCGCCGGCACCGGCATGGATGCGCTCGCCCATTGCCTCGAAGCCTATTGCGCGCCGGGCTATCATCCGATGGCCGACGGCATCGCCGTCGAAGGCGTGCGGCTCGTCTTCGAAAACCTGCCGAAAGCCTTCGCCAACGGCAAGGATCTGGTCGCCCGCGCCCACATGATGAGCGCGGCCGCGATGGGCGCTGCCGCCTTCCAGAAAGGGCTGGGCGCCATCCACTCGCTGTCGCATCCGGTCGGCGCGCTCTACGACACCCATCACGGCATGACCAACGCCGTGTTCATGCCTTATGTGCTGGCCTTCAACCGCGACGCCATCGAGGTGCGCATCGCCCGGCTCGCGGCTTATTGCGGCATCAAGGGCGGCTTCGACGGTTTCGCCAAGGCTGTCACCAAGCTGCGCAAGGAATTGAAGGTGCCGCACGCGCTGCCAGGCCTGATCAAGGGGCTCGACATGGACAAGAAGCGCAAGGGCCTGATCGCCGATATGGCAGTGGTCGATCCGACCGCCGAGGGCAACCCTGTCAAGCTGACCAGGAAGGCGGCGCTGACGCTGCTCGAAAATGCCATTGCCGGCACCGCCTGACACAGTATTCGCGCCGGAAACTGATCCGGGAAATTGAGGGCAATGAAAGGGGGAAAGATGAAAGGTAAGACGGAAACTCGTTAGCCGGAAAAATAGTCGCGAGGCGATTGCTACAGCCGGTTAAAAAGAGTTTACTTTTTCGTACTGCAGGGCATCGCTTTCACAAACCATTCATCGGGCTGTCACACGAAAACGATACCGCATCGCAGGCGTCCAACGGCGTCAGTTCAACGGAGAGAACACATGTTCAAATTCACGGGAAAAGTACTTTCCCTTACGGCCGTCGCCCTGATGGCGACCTCTGCCATCTCGTCGGCGCAGTCAATGGATGAACTGGTCGCCGCCGCCAAGGCGGAAGGCCAACTCACCACCATCGCGCTGCCGCATGACTGGTGCGGCTATGGCGCGGTGATCGCCGGCTTCAAGGCGAAATATCCGGAAATCACCGTCAACGAGCTCAACCCCGATGCCGGCTCCGGCGACGAGATCGAGGCGATCAAGGCCAACAAGGACAATAAGGGCCCGCAGGCGCCCGACGTCATCGACGTCGGCCTGTCCTTCGGCCCGACCGCCAAGGCCGACGGCCTGATCCAACCCTACAAGGTGTCGACCTGGGACACGATCCCCGACAGCGCCAAGGATCCCGAAGGCTACTGGACCGGCGACTATTACGGCGTGCTGGCGATGATGGTGAACAAGGATCTGGTCAAGGAAGTGCCGACTGATTGGGCCGATCTTCTTAAGCCGGAATACGCCAACGCCGTCGCGCTCGCCGGTGATCCACGCGCCTCGAATCAGGCAATCCAGGCGGTCTACGCCGCTGGTCTTTCAAGCGGCGCCGCGGCCGGTGAAGCCGCAGGTACTGCCGGCCTCGAGTTCTTCAAGAAGCTCAATGCCGCCGGCAATTTCGTGCCGGTCATCGGCAAGCCGGCGACGCTTGCACAGGGTCAGACACCGATCCTGATCAACTGGGACTACAACGCGCTTGCCGGCCGCGACACGCTGAAAGGCAATCCGCCGGTCGACGTCGTCGTGCCGAAGACCGGTGTCGTCGCCGGCGTCTACGTGCAGGCGATCAGCGCCTACGCGCCGCATCCGAACGCTGCCAAGCTCTGGCTGGAATATCTCTATTCCGACGAAGGCCAGATCGGCTGGCTGAAGGGCTATTGCCACCCGATCCGCTTCAACGATCTCGCCAAGAACGGCAAAATCCCGGAGGACGTGATGGCCAAGCTGCCGCCGGCCGCATCCTATGAGGCCGCGGTGTTCCCGTCGCTCGATGAGCAGGGCAAGGCCAAGGAAGTCATCACCAAGAACTGGGACGCCGTCGTCGGCGCCAACGTTCAGTAAGGTTGAAAACCGCCGGGCGGCTTCACCGCCGCCCGGTATTCCCGCTAGAGCGACGTGCGTCGGACGCACAAAGTACGCTCTAGAACTCAAATTTCCGCATCGTGCTTTCCGAAAATCGAGTTCGATTTTCGGGCCGATGCGATAAGACGGTAGCCGGCGCATGACCGATCTCTCGCTTTCCGATCACGCGATTGCCGGGAAGACGGCGCCGCCCAGCGAGGCGCGCGCGTTTCGGCTGCCGACGCAATGGCTGGGCGTGGCGCCGTTCTTCATCTTCGCCATCATGTTCCTGGTCCTGCCCACACTCTATCTGGTGCTTGGCGCCTTCCAGAACGCTGCCGGCACGTTCACCTTCGACAACATTGTCGGTATCTTCGACCCACCCAATCTGTCGAACTACATACAGTGCCAATATGATTCCTGGATCTCCTGGGTCGACGGAAACTGCAGGCTGCCCACTATCCTTGCCGCCTACTGGATCTCGATCAAGATCAGCCTCGCTTCGTCGCTCATCGGGGCATTTGCCGGTCTGGCCATTGCCATTGCCATCGTGCGCGGCGGCCTGCCGAACTGGATACGTTCGGCGACGCTGACCTTTTCCGGCGTGGCTTCGAATTTCGCCGGCGTGCCGCTAGCCTTTGCGTTCCTCGCTACGCTCGGCCGGCTCGGCCTCGCGACGGTGATCCTGAACACCGTGTTCGGCCTCAACATTTACGCCCACGGCTTCAACATCCTGTCGTTCTGGGGCCTGACGCTGACCTATGTCTATTTCCAGATCCCGCTGATGGTGGTCATCATCACGCCGGCGATCGACGGACTGAAGAAGGAATGGGGCGAGGCGGCCGCGACGCTTGGCGCCACCACGGCGCAATACTGGCGCATGGTCGTCATCCCAGTGATATGGCCGAGTTTTCTCGGCACCGTCATCCTGCTGTTTGCCAACGCCTTCGGCGCTATCGCCACCGCCTATGCGCTGACCGGCTCGTCGCTCAACATCATTCCCATCGTGCTTTACGCACAGATCCGCGGCGACGTGCTGCACAACCCGCATCTCGGCTATGCCATTGCATTCGGCATGATCGTCATCACCGGCCTCGCCAACGTCTTCTACATCTGGTTCCGGACGCGCAGCGAAAGGTGGCTCAAATGAAGAGCGGACGTTTCTGGGCCTGGGTCGTCTTCGCGCTGGGTGCGGCCTATTTCTTCATTCCGCTGATCGCGACCGTGGAATTCTCGATGCGCATGCGGCGCGGGGTCTATTCCTTCGATGCCTACGAGGTCGTGCTTGGCGATCCCCGCTTCCAGGCGACCTTCGGCTATTCGGTGCTTGCCGCCATCTTCACCATCATCCTCGGCGTGCTCATTGTTGTGCCCACCGCCTACTGGATCCGGCTACGGCTGCCGCAACTGAGACCGGTCGTCGAGTTCATCACTCTGCTGCCGCTGGTCATCCCGGCCATCGTCATCGTCTTCGGCTACATCAGAATGTACGGATCGAACTCGCCGCTGCCGTTCCTGGCGAGCGACACGGGCACCAACGCCTTGCTGGTCATCGGCTATGCGACGCTGGCGCTGCCCTATATGTACCGCGCCGTCGACACCGGGCTTCGCACTATCGACGTGCGCACG
This sequence comes from Mesorhizobium sp. WSM2561, assembly GCF_000513915.1. Lineage (NCBI taxonomy): Bacteria > Pseudomonadati > Pseudomonadota > Alphaproteobacteria > Hyphomicrobiales > Phyllobacteriaceae > Mesorhizobium > Mesorhizobium sp. WSM2561. The sequence goes on along the minus strand of NZ_AZUX01000015.1, from coordinate 143,852 downwards.
CTGACGGAAGCGGCGCAGATCCTCGGCGCCGGCTGGGGCACGATCATCGCCCGTGTCATTCTGCCCAATGTGCTGATCGCGGTATTGTCGGGCGCCTTCCTTACCTTCGCTATCGTCCTCGGCGAATTCACCATGGCCAGCCTGCTCAATCGGCCGGCCTTCGGTCCCTACCTGCAGAACATCGGCGCCAACCGCGCCTATGAGCCGGCGGCACTTGCCATCATCGCCTTCGCCATTACCTGGGCGTGCATGTCGCTGATCCAGATCCTGTCGCGTTTTGCGCCGCGATCGGCGAACCGGCCAAACTGACCGAAAAGTACTGACCGAAAGAAAAAAAGCCATGGCCGAGCCGTTCCTCTCCATCCAGCATGTGCGAAAATCCTTCGGCGCCACCACCGTCGTCCAGGATTTCAACCTCGACGTCGAGCCGGGCGAATTCGTCTCCTTCCTCGGGCCGTCGGGCTGCGGCAAGACGACGGTGCTGCGCATGGTCGCCGGCTTCGAGGAGCCGAGCGCCGGCAAGATCGTCGTCGCCGGCAAGGACATCACCCGGCTCAAGCCCAACCAGCGCAATGTCGGTATGGTGTTCCAGGCCTATGCGCTGTTTCCCAACCTGACGGTGGCGCAAAACATCGGCTTCGGGCTGAAGGTCGCGGGCATGCCTAAGACCGATGCCGACAGGCGCGTTGCCGAGATGCTCGACCTCATCAAGCTGCCGCAGATGGGCGACCGCTATCCCTATCAGCTCTCCGGCGGCCAGCAGCAGCGCATCGCGCTGGCGCGGGCGATTGCGCCGAAGCCGAAGCTCCTGCTGCTCGACGAGCCGTTATCGGCGCTCGACGCCAAGGTGCGCGTGTCGCTGCGCGAGGAAATCCGCTCGATCCAGAAGAGGCTCGGCATCACCACCATCTTCGTCACCCACGACCAGGAAGAGGCGCTGTCGATCTCCGACCGCATCGCCGTCATGTATGGCGGCAAGGCCGAGCAGGTCGGCACGCCGTTCGAGATCTACAACCGGCCGGCAACCAAGTTCGTCGCCAATTTCGTCGGCACGCTGAACGTGCTCGAAGGCACCGTCACCGATGCAGCCTCGGGCAAGGTGCGCGTCAATTCGCAAGAGGTCTCGCTGCAGGGAAAGCTGAACGGCTCCAAGTCCGGCGACACGCTGTCGTTGGCGCTGCGGCCCGAGGCGATTTCGCTCGGCCGCCATCCCGGCCGCGACTCCAGCCTTTCGGGCGAGATCACCGAAGTGCATTTCCTCGGCTCGGTCATCCGGGTTCGCGTCGGCATCGGCGGCAGCACGGTGTCGCTCGACACGTTCAACAGCCCGGCCGCGCCGCCGCCCGCTGTCGGCGAGAAGGCCGAGATTTCGTTCTCGTCGGGCGACATGCTGGTGCTGCATTAGGGGAAGAGTGAATAGTGAATGGTGAATAGTGAGTAGTGAGTAGTGAGTAGCAAGAAGGGCACTTTACGCGGCGAAATTGCTCTGCAAGCGACCATTCACCATTCACCATTCACCATTCACCATTCACCATTCACCATTCACCAGCCAAAGCCGGTCGCCGTTTTTGCAGTGCCAATCGCCCGGCTTCACCGCTACGATGAGGCATGGCGCTTTTCGAGCTGACCCTTGTTCTCCTGCTGATCGCCGTCGCGCTGGCGGCGTTGTCGCGGCGTCTCCAGGTTCCTTATCCGTCGTTGCTGGCGCTGGCAGGCGCGGGCATCGCCTTCCTGCCGTTTGCGCCGACCATCGAGATCGATCCCGAACTGGCGCTCGCCTTGTTCATCGCGCCGGTGCTTCTCGACGCGGCCTACGACACGTCGCTGCGCGATCTCAATCGCTACAGACTGCCGCTTTTCTTGCTGGCGCTTGGCGCCGTCGTTTTCACCACCGCTGCCGTGGCGCTCGTTGGATGGACAATGGCAGGCCTGCCGATCGCTGCGGCCATCGCCCTTGGCGCGATCGTGGCGCCGCCCGATGCCGTCGCGGCGTCTGCCGTGCTTGGACAGTTCAAGGTGCCGCACCGCGTCACCGCGATCCTGCAAGGCGAAAGCCTGCTCAACGACGCCACGGCACTGCTGATCTACCGCATGGCGGTTTCCGCAACTGCCGGCTCCATCCTGGTGAGCAGCGCGGTTCCGATGATCTTGCTGTCGACGGTCGGCAGCCTCGCCGCGGGCTATGTGCTCGGCCGATTGTCTCTCGTCACACTCAGCCGCATCAGAGATCCGGCAAGTGGCACGGTGGTGCAATTTGCCGGGACGTTCGGCGTCTGGATCCTGGCCGACAGGATCGGGCTCTCCGCCATCATAACGATCGTCGTCTATGCCATGACCATCGCACGTACCGCGCCGCGCCACATGCCGGCCAGAAATCGCGTCAGCTCCTACTCGGTCTGGGAGACGGCGGTGTTCGTGCTCAACGTGCTGGCCTTCGTCCTGATGGGACTTCAGGCACGGTCGATCGTCGGCCGGCTTGCCGAGCAGGGGCAGGTCGGAGCGTTCGTCTTCGCCGCAGCCGTGCTGGCTGTCGTCATCGTCTCGCGCCTCGTCTGGGTGCTGGGATGCGGTGCGATCATGAGGTGGCTCGCCAGCTTCGGTGACGCGGAACGGCAGGCCGAGGCGCCGTCATTTCGCGGCGGCGTGCTGATCGGCTGGTGCGGCATGCGCGGCCTTGTCACGCTTGCAGCAGCATTTGCCTTGCCAGCTGACTTTCCCGGCCGCGACCCAATCGTGCTCGCCGCTTTCTCGGTCGTCCTCGGCACCCTGGTGCTGCAAGGCATCAGCCTGAAGCCGCTGCTGCGCCTGCTTCGTCTCGATCCGGACGGAACTGTCGACCGCGAGGTCGCGCAGGCACGCGTCGCCATCATGCAGGCCGCGCTGGACGTGTTGAGCGGCAAGACATCGAATGCCGCGGCGGTGGTCCGCGAGCAATTTGCCGCGCAACGCACGATCGCTGAAAACCCGGAGGACGCCCAGGCAGCGACCGAGTACGACAGGTTGCGCCTCTATGCCATCAAGAGCCAGCGTGACGCGCTGGAGCAATTGCGTATCGACGGGACGATCGGCGACGAAGCGTATCATCGCCTGGAGGAGGAAATCGACTGGTCGGAATTGGCCGCTTCTCCGCCGGGACGATTCCAGCCGTTGACGACTTAGAGCGGCGGACTTTCAAATCGAATCGTACCGCCGCTCTATCTCTTTGTTTGAGCATCCGGCTGCACATTGCAGCCGATCAGCCCAACGGCTACTGCTTTCAGGGAATTGAGCCGGATAAGCAATGAAGCTGGTCAGCTACAACATCCAGTACGGGTTCGGCGGCGACGGCCGCTACGATCTCTCGCGCTGCGCCAAGATCGTCGCCGGCGCCGACATCATCGCCTTGCAGGAGGTGGAACGGCACTGGCTGCGCAGCAACGAAGACGACCAGCCGGAACTTCTTTCGCGATTGCTGCCCGAATACTATTGGGTTTATGGACCGGCCTTCGACATGGACGCCAGCGAGCGGCGTGACGGCCGCATCGTCAACCGGCGGCGGCAATTCGGCACCATGCTCCTGTCCAGGCTGCCGATCGTCTGGTCGCGCCTGCACACGCTGCCGCTGCGCCGCACCGTGCGTCCGCTCAACACCCGTAACGCAGCGCTTGAATGCATGATCCACACCCCTGCCGGTCCGGTGCGGGTGCTGTCGCTGCATCTGGCGCATATCGCCGCCGAAGAGCGGCTGGAGCAGATCGACTATCTGCTCGCCGAGCATCGCCGGGCGCCGTCCGACGGCGGCCCGTGGAGCGGCGCCGACGATGAGCCCGTGCGCAACTGGAGCAATGGCGAGCCGGAGCCGGAAAACCCGCTGGCGGCGATCTGGATGGGCGATTTCAACATGGAGCCGGGCAGCGCCGAGTACCGGCGCATCGTCGGCAGCACGCCATATCATCGCGGTGCCGTCTATCTCGACGGTTTCGTCGATGCCGCCGCCGTCACCGGCGAACCAACGGCGGATTTCCACACCCATGTGAAAACCATCGACGGCAGGCTGGCAAAGCGCCGGCTTGATCATTGCTTCGTCGGCGGGATGTTGGCGGGACGGGTGCGCTCGGTCAGCGCCGATATCGGCGAAATCGCCTCCGACCACTTCCCACTGCGGGTCGACATCGACCTGGAAACGCCGTTCGCGACAGGGACCGGAGGCGGATGAGCCGCCGATGACCTTGTCCGTCTTTTTTGCGGTGCTTGCTGCCGCCGCCATGCACGCGATCTGGAACGCGCTGGTCAAGGTCCATCTCGACCGCTTTTTGTCGATCACGCTGATGACGCTCGGCATGGGCGCCGTGGCGCTTCTGGCGCTGCCTTTCGTCGAGGTGCCGAAAGCGGACGTGTGGCCTTACATCATCGCCTCGGTAATCTTCCACATGGGCTACAGGACGTTCCTGATCGCCGCCTACAAGGCCGGCGATTTCGCCCAGACCTATCCGCTGGCGCGCGGTACCGCACCGCTGCTGGCTGCACTTGGCGGCATCGTGGTCGTCGCCGAAGTTCCGGCGCCGCTCGCCATTCTCGGCATTGTTCTCTTGTCGGCCGGGACGCTGGTGCTGTCGTTTCGCGGCGGCGCGCATCTGGAAAGGCTGAACCTGCGCGCCGTAGGCTTTGCGCTGGGCACCTCGATCTTCATTGCCGGCTATACGCTGTCCGACGGCAGCGGCGCGCGGCTGGCCGCGACGGCGTCGAGCTATGCCGCATGGCTGTTCGTCTGCGATGCGCTGTGGGCGCTGGTGCTGTGCCTGATCTTCCGCGGACCAAAGGCGCTGCCGGTCCTGGCGCGCGACTGGAAGGCGGGCGTGTACACCGGCGTGCTCAGCGGCGCCGCCTACTGGATCGTGATGTGGGCGATGACCAAGGCGCCGATCGCCTCGGTCGCGGCGCTGCGCGAAACCTCGATCCTGTTCGCCATGATGATCTCGGTGTTTGCGCTCGGCGAGAAGATGACGGCGTGGCGCGGTGCCGCCGTGCTCAGCATCGTTGCCGGCGTCGTCGCGCTGAGGCTTGGATAGGCTAAAGCGCGTCGCGTTCGACCACCTGACGCGACGCGCTTTAGATTGTTGTTTTATGCATGTCGTTAACGCAAAACCGCTGCACACTTTTGCGCGACATGCATTAAGCGCCTATCTCGAGGTCGAACACCATCAGCCCGTCGGTTCCGCCTTCAAGCGCCGCGACCAGCCGAGCGCCGGCTCGGCTGTGAGCCTCATGCACCAGATAGGCGTCGCGTGCGGCGGCATCGCGGAAGTCGATGGTGAAGCCGTGCGTGAAGCCGCGCGCGAACGGTTCTGGGCTGACATTGGCGCTGAATTCGACCTTGCCCATACCGTCGATCACCCGCCGCAGCGCCTCAAGATCGGCATGGATTGCCGCGCGCTCGTCGTCGGTGATGTCATTGCGGAATCGAGCGAAAACACAATGCCTGATCATTCTTGGAATCTCATGCCGCTTGGTTGGTGGAAAACACGGCCGGCGGCAGCGGGACGCGGCCAAGGATCAGATCGGCGCCTTTTTCGCCGACCATGATGGTTGGCGCATTGGTGTTGGAGGATGGGATGCGCGGCATCACCGACGCGTCGCAGACGCGCAAGCCCTCGATACCACGCAGCCTGAGATCGGGCGTCACCACGCTCATCGCATCATGACCCATGCGGCAGGTGCCGACAGGGTGGTGGTCGGTCTTGGAACTGCGGCAGGCATAGTCGAACAGCTCGTCGTCGCTGGTGAGTGTCGGTCCCGGCAGCACCTCGCGCAGCACGTAGGGGGCCAGCGCTTTCTGCCGCATGATCTCGCGTGCCAGCCTGAGGCCCTTGATCGACATGTCGCGGTCGTAGGGATCGGACCAGTAGTTCGGGTCGATCAGCGGGTGGTCGGCGGGGTCGGCGCTGTTCAGCCGCACCGTGCCGCGCGATCGAGGGCGCAGGAAGGCCGAGTTCAGCGTCACGCCCGGATTTTTCAGTTTTTCGACACCGGCCTCGATGCCGGAGCCGAGGCCGAGATGGAGCTGGATGTCGGGCGAGGCGGCGGTCGGGTCGGCGTACCAGAAGCCGCCGGTCTCGAACAGGCTGGAGGCAACCGGGCCTTTTTTCAACAGCAGGTACTGCAGGCCGGCCCACACCGTCCGGTGCAGCTTGGCGTAGTTGTCGTAGGTGTGGTCGCCGGTGCATTCGGCAATGACGAACAGGTCGAGATGATCCTGCAGGTTGGAACCGACGCCGGGCAGATCGTGTACCGGCGTCACGCCGACCGACTTCAGATGGTCGGCCGGGCCGATGCCCGACTGCATCAGCAGCTTCGGCGAGCCGATGGCGCCGGACGAGACGATGACTTCGCGTTCGGCACGCAGGATTTTCTTCTCGCCGCCCGGCCTGTCGACGATCTCGACACCGACGGCGCGGCCCTTGTCGATGACGATGCGCGTGACCAGCATATCTGTCCTGACGGTCAGGTTCTTGCGCGCGCGGATCGGCCTGAGATAGGCGACCGAGGCGGAGGAGCGTCTCGCGTCCTTCTGCGTCAATTGATAATAACCGACGCCTTCTTGGGCCATACCGTTGAAGTCGGGATTGAAGGGAATGCCCATCTCCTGTCCGGCGCGGAAATAAGCCTCGCAGATCGGCAGCGGCGCAATCGGGTTCGACACACCGAGCGGACCCTGGTCGCCGTGAAAATCGTTGGCGTAGCGCTGGTTGTTCTCGGCCCGCTTGAAATAGGGCAGCACGTCGCGATAGCCCCAGCCGGCAAGGCCCTCGTCCTTCTCCCAGGCGTCGTAGTCGCGGGCGTTGCCGCGTGTATAGATCTGGGCGTTGATGGAGGAGCCGCCGCCGATCACCTTGGCCTGCGTGTACCGGAAGACGCGGTCCTTCATGTGCTTTTGCGGCACGGTCGACCAGCCCCAGGCGGCAATGCCCTTGGTCATCTTGGCGAAGCCGGCCGGCATGTGGATCAGCGGGTGCCAGTCCTTGCCGCCCGCTTCGAGCAGCAGCACTGAATTCGATGGCTCTTCGCTCAGCCGGTTGGCCAGGACGCAGCCGGCCGGGCCGGCGCCGACGATGATGTAGTCGGTCATGGCGTCACCTGTTCACAGCCTCGGCACCGACAGCGCGCCGTCGACATTGATGATCGAGCCGGTCGAAAAGCCGAGCTTGCCGCCGGCGAGTGCCACTACGGCGGCGGCGACATCGGCGGCTTCGCCCCAGCGCTTGGCCGGCACCAGACCGCCGTCGATCAGCGCGTCGTATTTGGCCGCTACCCCTGCGGTCATGTCGGTGTGGATGATGCCCGGCCGCACCTCGAACACGCCGATATTTTCGGCGGCGAGGCGAAGCGCCAGTGTTTTCACCCACATCGAAAGTCCGGCCTTGGAGATGCAGTAGTCGGCACGTTCCGGCGAGGCCATTTCGGCGCTGACCGAGGTGATGGTGATGATCGATTTTGGGTGGTCAGCCGGCGCCGCAAGCATCGCCCTGGCAACGGCCTGGCTGAGGAAGACGGTGCCGCGCAGGTTGATGGCGAGGATCCGGTCGAAGTTTTCCGGTTTCAATTCCAGCAGGTCGCCGCGTACCACGGGGCCGATGCCGGCATTGTTGACCAGGCAGTCGATGCGGCCGAAGGCGCTTGTCGCGGCATCGACCAATGCGGCATGGTTGTCGAGATCGGCGATGTCGCCGCAATGGTAGGCGAATTTCGCGCCGCGGGCGGTGATGTCAGCGGCAAGCCCGTCGCCGGCTTTTTCGGCAAGGTCCACGACAAGGATATCGAAGCCCGCATCGGCCAGCGCTTCGGCGCAGGCAAGGCCGATGCCGCGCGCGCCGCCGGTGACGATGGCTGCCGGGCGGGTCATGTGAAGATGTTCCTTTGGATGTCAGCGCCGCCCCTCACCCTTACCCATTCCGGGGCGAGCCGCTTGTCTCGCCCGTCCTTCGGACCCCCGTGAAGAACGGGGAGAGGGGGATCGCCAGCGTTGCGGCAAGATCCCTTATCCCCGTTCACGGGGAGAAGGTGCCGGCAGGCGGATGAGGGGCGGCGCAGACCGATCACGCGACAAGCTCCGTCTTGCGGATGTGGTCGGCAACGCGCAGCGCTTGTGCGGCGATCGACAGCGCCGGATTGACCGCGGCTGAGTTCGGCAGGAAGCCAGCGTCGACGACAAACAGGTTCTTGTGGTCGAACGAGCGGCAGAACGGGTCGAGCGGCGAGGTTGCCGGATCGTCGCCCATTTTGACCGTGCCGCACTGGTGCGACGGCGTGCGCTTGTCGAAAGGCCGCGACAGGACGATCGGATAGCCGCAGGCGCGGAAGTTTTCACGCATCACCCTGGTCAGCCCGTCGAGAGACTGCATGTTGGAGCGCCGCCACTGCATGACGATGTCCTTGCCGTCGACCATAATGCGGCTTTCGGGGTCCGGCAGGTCCTCGCACATCAGGTACCAGTCGACGGCGTGGCCAGCCATGAAGTCCAGCGCGAATTTGGGCGCAAGCTTGACGTTGGCCCTCAGGATATGACCGTCGATCTTGCCGAGAAGCTGGACGTTGCCGAGCGGCTTGCCGCCCTTGCCGTCGGATAGATAGTAGTCGTTGAGCATCAGCGTTTTCTGGTAGACGGAGGTGTTCCTGCGGCGCGGGTCGATCGCCAGCATGGCGCTCGAATTGTGGTTCATGAAGTTGCGGCCGACCTGGTCGGAGCGGTTGGCAAGGCCGTTTCCGTTCGGGGACGGCGAACGCAGCAGGATGGCGGCGGAATTGACCGCGCCAGCCGAGAGGATGACCAGTTTCGGCGTCACTTTCTTCAGCCTGCCGTCCTGGCGATAGTGAACGGCGGCGATCGTCCTGGCATCCGATGAGGCTTCGAGGTATTCGACATGAGCACCGGTCTCGAGCCTGATGTTCCGGTCGGCAAGTGCCGCTGTCAGCGGCCCCGATTGGGCGTCGACCTTACCGGTCCCGGTGTTAGGAAACGCGTCCCAGCCTGTCTTGCCGTCCTTTAGCCAGGCATCGATGTCGACGCCGAGCGGCAGCGATGCCGGATGCAGGCCGAGGCCCATGAGTTCGGCGCGGGCGCGGGCGATCGGCGGCTCGTCCGGCACCGGCCCGAAGGGGTAGGGGATCGAGTGGAACGGCTCGGTCGGGTCTTCGCCGAGTGCGCCGCGCACGCGAAAAAGCTGCTCGGCCCTGGAGTACCAGGGCTCGAATTCCTCATAGGAGAACGGCCAGGCCGGCGAGACGCCGCCATAGTGCTCCATCTCCGAAAAGTCTTCCTTGCGGTAGCGGATCAGCACCGCGCCATAGAATTTCGAATTGCCGCCGACATAGTAATAATTGCCGGGATTGAACGCAGCACCCCCGGCCTCGCGCCATATCTCCTTCGGCCGGTAGTGGCCGTCGACGAAGATGGCGCGCGTGTCGCGCGTGTGCGGCGTCGCCGGCAATAGTTCGCCGCGCTCCAGCATCAGGATCGAGGCGCTACTGCCGGCAAGGCCGGAAGCGATCGTGGCGCCGCCGATGCCGGAGCCGATAATGACGATGTCCGGGTTTGTCATGGCTGTCAGAGGATGCGGTTCTCGGTCGCCGGATCGAAGAACACCGCCTTGGTCAGGTTGAAGGCGAGCGGCGTGCTGGTGCCCGGCTGGATGTTGGCGTCGGCGCGCAGACGCGCCACCACCGCCTTGCCGCCGAGATTGGTGACGGCGAAGGTGTCGGAGCCGGCCGGTTCCACGACTTCGATGTGACAGTCGGCGGTGGCGATGTTCGATGCGTTGCGTTCGGCTCCTTCAGGATCGGTCAGGGCCTCGGGGCGGACGCCAAAAATGATCGGCTTGTCGTGGAATGCCGACAGGCCCGTCGGCGCATCGGCCAGCGGCAGCGAGATCGGCTCGCGCGCCTCGCGCTGCAGCACCACGGAAAGCGCATTGCCATTGCCGCCGATCGTCGCCGGGATCAGGTTCATCGCCGGCGAGCCCATGAAATCGGCAACAAACAGGTTGGTCGGGTTGTTGTAGATTTCGGCAGGCGTGCCGAACTGCTGCACCTCGCCGTCGCGCATCACCGCAATCTTGGTGGCCAGCGTCATCGCCTCGATCTGGTCGTGGGTGACGTAGACGATTGTTGTGCCGGTGGTCGCATGCAGACGCTTGATTTCGATGCGCATGTCGACGCGCAGCTTGGCGTCGAGATTGGAGAGCGGCTCGTCGAAGAGAAAGAGCTTGGGGTCGCGCACCAGTGCCCGGCCCATGGCGACGCGCTGGCGCTGGCCGCCGGAAAGCTGGCTCGGCTTGCGCTGCAGGAGGTGGCCGATCTGCAGCACCTTCGCCACCTTGTCGATCGCCTTCTGGCGCTCCTGAGCCGGCACGCCGCGCATCTCCATGCCGAAGGCAATGTTTCCCGCGACGGTCATGTTCGGATAGAGCGCGTAGCTCTGGAACACCATGGCGATGTCGCGCTTCGAAGGGTGGAGATCGTTGATCGTGCGGCCGTCGACGCGGATTTCGCCTTCAGTGATGGTTTCCAGGCCGGCGATGGTGTTGAGCAAGGTCGACTTGCCGCAGCCGGACGGGCCGACCAGCACGAGGAAGCCGCCCTTTTCGAGATCGACGTCGATGCCCTTCAGGATCTCGACCGATCCGAACCGCTTCCTCAGCCCATCAATTTCGAGAAAAGCCATTCGATTATCCTTTGACGGCGCCGGCCATCAGGCCGCGCACGAAATAGCGGCCAGCGACCACATAGACGAGAAGGGTCGGCAGTGCGGCGATCATCGCCGCCGCCATGTTGACGTTGTATTCGACGACGCCGGTCGAGGTGTTGACGACGTTGTTCAGCGCCACGGTCATCGGCATTGCGTCGCCGGTGCCGGCATAGGCCGAGGCGAACAGGAAGTCGTTCCAGATGTTGGTGAACTGGTAGATGACGGTGACGACGAAGATCGGCATCGAATTCGGCAGCATGATGCGCCGGAAAATCTGGAAGAAGCTGGCACCGTCGACCTGTGCCGCCTTGACCAGTTCGGTCGGGAACGCCTCGTAATAATTGCGGAAGAACAAGGTGGTGAAGCCAAGCCCGTAGACGACGTGGACAAAGACCAGGTTGACCGTCGGATTGCCCAGGCCGAATGAAAATCCCGTGGCGTTTCGCAGCGTCACGCCGAAACGGCCGAGGCTGCCGAGGATCGTCGCCATCGGCAACAGCACGGACTGGAATGGAATGAAGCAGGCAAACAGCATCAGCCCGAAAACCAGCGTGTGGCCGCGGAAGCGCCATTTGGTCAGCACATAGCCGTTGAGCGCGCCGAGCAGCGTCGAGATCAGCACCGCTGGAACCACCATCTTGATGGAATTCCAGAAATAGCCCTTGATGCCGGCGCAGGTCAGGCCGACGCACGTCTCGCCCCACGCCTTCAGCCACGGCTCGAAGGTCGGCGCCTGCGGCAGCGCCAGCATGTTGCCGTTCTGGATCTCGTCCATGGTCTTGAACGAGGTCACCAGCATGACGAACAGCGGCATCAGGTAGAACAGCGCGAACAGCGCCAGCAGGCCGTAGATGACGATGCGGTTGACGGTCCGGGCGCTGATGCCGCCAGTGCTCTGGCGAGCGGGCGTGGCAATGACGCTCATCGCGGTCGCTCCCTGAGCTCGGAGTAGAGATAGGGCACGATGATGGCGGTGATCGTCATCAGCATGATCACGGCGCTGGCTGAGCCGACGGCCATCTCGTTGCGCTTGAAAGTGTACTCGTACATGAAGTTCGACGGCAGCCAGGCCGAGCCGCCGGGCCCGCCGCTGGTCAGTGCTACGACCAGATCGTAGGACTTGATGGCGAGGTGCGCGAGCACGATGAAGGCCGACAGGAAGATGGGCCGCAGCAGCGGGATGACGATGCGCCGATAGAGCTGGAAGGTGGTGGCGCCGTCGATCTGCGCCGCCTTCATGATCTCGCCGTCAATGCCGCGCAGGCCGGCCAGGAACATCGCCATGATGAAACCCGAGGCCTGCCAGACGCCGGCGATCACCACGGTGTAGATGACGAAATCCTTGTTCTTGATCCAGTCGAAATGGAAGCTCGTCCAGCCCCATTGATGCAGCGTCTGCTCCAGGCCGAGGCCGGGATCGAGGAACCATTTCCAGGCGACGCCGGTGACGATGAAGGACAGCGCCATCGGATAAAGATAGATCGGCCGCAACATGCCTTCGCCGCGGATTTTCTGGTCGAGCAGGATCGCCAGGAAAAGGCCGAGCGCCAGGCAGATGAAGATGTAGAGAAAGCCGAAAATGCCCATATTGGTGATCGACGTGTACCAGCTCGACGGCGGGTCGCTCTCGAAGGTCCAGCGCCACAGCCGCTGATAGGCACGCGGCCCGGTCAGCGTATAGGACGGGAACGTCTTGGAATTGGTGAAGGACAGATAGACCGTCCACAGGATGAAGCCGTAGACGAAGACGATGGTGATCGCAAAGCTTGGCGCCAGCACGATCTTCGGCAAGGCGTCCTGCAGGCGCGAACGCACCGACGCGCCCGGGCGCGCATTATGCTCCGGCGTCAGCTTGATCTGGGTCGCGACCGTTGTCATGGGCTCCTCCCTCGCGGGTCCCTTCACCGCCAGGCGGGGAAGGATAGCCCCGCCGAGACGGGGCGTGTTGGTTGATCGCCGGCGCCATTCCGACCAGAGGCCGACCATCCTGGCTTGGTGGAACCTTCCCCACCGGAGCGGGGAAGGTCCTTTCATGCCGGTTCCTACTTGGCGTCTTCGATTGCGTTGACCAACTGGGTCACGGCCTCGTCCGAGGTCTTGATCTGGCCGTGGACGAATTTCGAGACGACGTCCTTGTAGGCATTGGCGACGGCGGGCGGCGCGCCATAGCCTTGCGCCAGCGAACCGAACAGCGTGCCGCCTTCGTTGGCGGCCTTCAGGTCGGCCATGCCCTTCTTGCCGCAAGCGTCGAAGTCGGTGTCGGGCACGTCGGTGCGGGCCGGGACCGAGCCCTTGACGACGTTGAAAGCCGACTGGAAGCTCTTCGACAAAGTGGCGGTGGCCAAGGCGACCTGCGCGGCCTTGCGGTCCTCCGGAACGTCGAACATGCCGAACATGTCGGAGTTGTAGACCACGCTGCCGTCGGTGCCCGGGAAGCGGTAGCACAGGAAGTCGGTGCCCGGGGTCTTCTTGGCGGCGTTGAATTCGCCCTTGGCCCAGTCGCCCATCACCTGCACCAGCGCATCACCCTTGATGACCATGGCGGTGGCGAGGTTCCAGTCGCGGCCGGAGAAGTTCGGGTCGACATAGGTGACGAGCTTGGCAAGGTTGTCGAACGACTTCTTCATCGTGTCGGACTTCAGCTGCTCCTCGTCGAGGTCGTTGAAGGCCTTCTTGTAGAACTCAGGTCCGCCGGTCGACAGCACGACCGAATCGAACATGGTGGCTTCCTGCCAGTTCTGGCCCCCAAGCGCGAGCGGGATGACGCCCGCCGCCTTGGCCTTGTCGAGCAGCGCGATGAATTCGTCGAAAGTCTTGGGCTCGGTGCCGCCGATCTTGTCCATCACCGCCTTGTTGATCCACAACCAGTTGACCGAGTGGACGTTGACCGGAGCCGCGACCCACTTGCCGTCATAGACCGAGAATTTCTGCAGGGCGGCCGGCACCGATTTGTCCCAGCCTTCCTTTACCGCCGTCTCGGTCAGGTCGCCCATCACGCCGGCCGCGGCGTAATCGAGCACGGTATAGCCGAGCATCTGCGAGGCGGTCGGGTAGTTGCCGGCCGCGACCATCGCCTTCAGCGCGGTCATGGCGGCGTCGCCGCCGCCGCCGGCCACGGGCACGTCCTTCCAGGCAAATCCTTGCTTGGCCAGATCCTCCTTGAGCACGTTCAAGGCAGCCGCTTCGCCGCCAGACGTCCACCAATGCAGCATCTCGACTTCCTTGACGTCCTGGGCATGGGCCGCGAACGCAAGACCCGAGCCGAGAGCCGTTCCGATAAGCAGTTTGCGCAACATGTACTTCCTCCCTTGTTGCAGCTACACGACCGGCGGCTGTCCGCCGGGTTCTTCACAGCTCAGCCGACCCACCATCCGGTGCGCTGGCCGCGATGAAACTGGATTGTCTTTTCCTCGGTATAATCCTCGACGGCGCGCTTGCCGAGTTCGCGTCCGAGACCGGATTGCTTGTAGCCTCCGAAAGGCAGCTCGGGATAACCTTCCATGAACGTGTTCACCCAAACGGTTCCCGAACGCACACTCCGCGCCACCGACATGCAGGTGTCGATGCTGGCGCTCCACACGCCCGCCGACAGACCATAGGGCGTGTTGTTGGCGATGCGCAACGCCTCTTCAATCGATCCAAACGTCAGCACCGACAGCACTGGGCCGAACACTTCCTCACGTGCAATGGCCATGTCTTCGGTGACGCCGCGAAGGATGGTCGGATCGAGATACTGACCGGCATTGGAGGCGATCTGCTTGCCGCCGCTATAGATGCTGCTGCCGTCGTTTGCCGCCGCCGCCACGTAGCCGGTCACCTTGGAGAGGTGCTCGGAAGAGATCATCGCGCCGACCTTGGTGCTGTCATCGAGCGGATCGCCGACGGTGACCCTGGCGGTGAGCGCCTTCACCGTGTCGAGGAAGTCGTCGGCGATCGCCTCATGGACGATTAGCCGGCTGCCGGCGTTGCAGCATTCGCCGGCGTTGAAGAAGCCGCCGAACACCGCCGCGTCGGCGGCGGCTTCGAGGTCGGCATCTGGAAAGACGATCTGGCCGTTCTTGCCGCCGAGCTCCATCGAGACCTTCTTCAGCGCGTTCGCAGCCGATGCCATGGTCACCTTGCCGACCCGGGTGGAACCGGTGAACGACACCATCTCGACCAGCGGATGGCTGACCATCGGCGCGCCAACATCAGTGCCCAGTCCAGCGAGGATGTTGACAACGCCATCCGGCAAGCCGGCCTGCATCAGGATGTCGCCGAGCACGAAGGTCGAGGCCGAGGTCATCTCGCTCGGCTTGACCACTGCCGTGCAGCCGGCGGCGAGCGCGAACGGCAGTTTCTGGCTGACGATGAGGAACGGAAAATTCCATGGCGTGATGATCGAGACGACGCCGATCGGTTCACGCAGCACGACGCCCAGCATGGCGTCGCCGAGATTGGCGTAGCTCTCGCCATGGAGCGTGCGGGCAAGCGCCGCGGCATAGCGCCAGATGTCGACGGCGCCGCCGATCTCGCCGCGCGCCTGGGCGATCGGCTTGCCGGATTCCAGCGCGTCGAGCCGGGCAATCTCCTCGAGCCGCGCCTCGATCAGGTCCGCCGCCTTGAGCAGGACCGTGGCGCGCTCGCCGGCCTTCATGCGCGGCCAGGGGCCGGTCTCAAAAGCCTTGTGCGCGGCCTGTACCGCCGCCTCGACTTCCTCTTCGCCAGCTTGCGCATAGCGCGAAACGGTGAAGCCGTGGCCGGGGCTGTTGCGCTCCAGCGTGCGGCCGTCGCGGGCATCGACGAACTTGCCGTCGATCAGCAGCCGGTAGGTCTTCGGTGCTGCGGATGCCTCGGCGGGCATGGCGATGGTGAGGGGCAAGTTCATGTGAGGTTCCGCTCGCATTCTCATGATCTTGAAAACGCTGGTTTCCGCTTGGCCTTGAAAGCGTCGACACCAGCCTTGAGGTCTCCAGTGAGCGCGATGAAGCCGCTGGCCAACGCCTCTGTCGCGGCAGCACTTTCCTCGCCCTCGGCGACCGCGATCATCAGCTTGGCGGCCTCGGTTGCCAGCGGGCCGCGCTCGGCGATCTTGCCGGCCCAGGCCTTGGCCTCGGTGAATGCATTGCCTGTTTCGGCCACCCGGTCGACGATGCCCAGAGCGAGTGCTTCGGACGCCACGAACGTCTCGCCGCCGATTGCCATGCGCCGCACCGTCTGCGCGCCGAAGCGGCGCACCGCGCGCTGCGTGCCGGACCAGCCGGGCACCACGCCGATCGAGGTTTCCGGAAAACCTAATTTGACCTGCGCCTCGGCGACGCGGAAGTCGCAGGCGACCGCCAGTTCCAGCCCGCCGCCCAGCGCATGGCCGGACAGAACGGCGATCGTCGGCTGCCGCAACCGCGCCAGCCGGTCGAAGACGCGGTGGCCGTAGCGAACCCATTGCACCTGGAAATCGGCGGCGCCCATTTGCGACCACGCTTCGACATCGCCGCCGGCGCAAAAGCCCTTGCCTTCGCCGCACAGCAGCACGACGCGGACGCCGTCCGCGGCCTCGGCCGTATCGAGCGCGGCTTCCAGCGCGCGCAGCATCGGGATGTCGAGCGCGTTGAATTTCTCCGGCCGGCGCAGCGTGACGATGCCGAGGTCGCCGTCGGTTTTAAAGGTGACGAGTCGCTCAGCCATGCGCGCCTCCAAGTGAGGCGCCGCCATTGAGCGACAGTCCGATCGGCCGGTCACGGTAGAGCGCGTCCGGCGTGACCTTCAGGTCGTTGGCGACGGCGAGCGGGATCTCGGCCTGCGCCAGCACGTCGCGCTCGAGGTCGATGCCCGGTGCCAACTCGGTCACCATCAGCCCATCCGGCGTCAGCTTCATGACGCAGCGCTCGGTGACATAGGTGATGTCCTGTCCTTGCGCGACAGCGCGCTTGCCGGAGAAGGAGATGTGCTCGACCTCGCCGACCACCTTCTTGACCTTGCCTTCCCCGTCGATGCGGATGCCGCCATCGGCCAGCGACAGTTTGGCGCCGGCATTGAAGAAACCGGAAAAGACGATCTTCTTGGCCCGCGCGGTGATGTCGACGAAACCGCCGGCGCCGGCAGTGACATGCGGTCTGGCCGAAAGCTTCGACACGTTGACCGAGCCGTGGCGGTCGATCTGCAGGAAGGACAGCAGCGACGCGTCGAAACCGCCGCCCTGGAAATAGATGAACTGGTGCGGCGAGGGCATGATGGCCTCGGCATTAGAGGCGCAGCCGAACTTGAAGTCGAGCAGCGGCACGCCGCCGACCGCGCCCTGTTCGATCACCCAGGTGACCTTGCCGTGCTGGCCTTCCTCGATAAGGATGCGCGGCACGTTGGCCGAGATGCCGAAACCGATGTTGACGGCCATGCCGTCGGCAAGCTCCATGGCGACGCGTCGCGCGATGACCTTCTGGACACTCATCTCGGCGTTGCGGAAAGTCGACAGCGGCCGGAAGATCTCGCCGGAGATGGCCGGGTCGTAGGGTGTCAGCGTCGTCTGCAACTGGTCGGGTGCCACCACGATATGGTCGACCAGCACACCGGGCACGCGCACATCATGCGGCTTCAGCGTGCCGTTCTCGACGACGCGCTTGACCTGCGCGATGACGATGCCACCGTTGTTGCGGGCGGCGAGCGCCTGTTCCAGCCCGCCGAGATAAGCGCCCTCGTGCTCATAGGTCAGGTTGCCGCGCTCATCGGCGGTGGTGGCGCGGATGATTGAGACGTCAGGCACGATCGAGCGGAAGTAGAGCCATTCCTCGCCGTCGAACTGCTGCACCGAAACGATCGGCTCGCTGGCCGCCGCGTTCATGGCACAGCCCTGATGACGCGGGTCGGCGAAGGTGTCGAGGCCGACCTTGGTCAGCACGCCAGGGCGCTTGGCAGCGGCCTCGCGATGCATGTCGAACAGGATGCCGGACGGCACGTTGTAGGCGGCGACCGAATTGTCACCGATCATCTTCCATATCTGCGGCGGCTCCGAAGAGGACGGGCCGGACGGATAGGAGCCGCACAGCGTGCGCTTCAACAGGCCGGGTTTGGCCAGATGGTCGATACCCCTGATTCCGTACATGTCGCCGGCGGCGATCGGGTGCAGCGTTGTGATGTCCTTCGGATGGCCTTGCGCGTCGAAGCGCTCGCCTATCGCGGCAAGCACCGCATCCGGGCAGCCGAGGCCGCTCGACGACGACACCGAAACGACCATGCCGTCGCCGATCAGGCTGGCGGCTTGCGCTGCGGAGACGAGTTTGCTCACCCTGCGCCCCCGAGGTTCGGGTCGATCGCGACCGATTTTCCGGACTTCGCGGATTGCAACGCCGCTTCGGCTGATGTCAGCGACCAGACGCCGTCCTCGCCGGTGGCCGACGGCTGGCCTTCGCCACCGATCGCCGCATGGAACTGGCGCAATGACCTGACATAGAGATCTTCGCGGTCGAAGCTCAATTCCTCCTCGCCCGTTGCCGTGCGCAGCAGCACAGAGCCGATCGGCTTCTGCGTCATCACATCTTTCGCGATCAGGGAGCCTTCGCTGCCATGCACCTCGAAGCCGGTGCCGGCGAATTTGGTGGTGAAACCCTCATGCGACTGGGCGATGATGCCCGATCTGAAGCGCCAGATGCACATGGCGCCATCTTCCAGCCCGCCGCTGGCCATGCCTGCGGCCTGGGTGAACGCCGAAACCTCGAGCGGATCGTCGCCGAGCACGAAGCGCAGCGTGTCGGTATCGTGCACGGTGATGTCGAGCACCACGCCGCCGCCGGCTTCCGGCCTGGTGATGCGCCAGCCCTGCAGATTTTCGGGCAGATAGACGGAGTGGAAGACGCGCGCGGCAATCGGCTTGCCGATGCGGCCGGCGGCAATGGCTTCGCGCATCGTCCGGTGCGAGCCGGCATTGCGCAGATGATGGTTGGTGCCGAGCACGAGACCTGCTGCCTTGGCGGCGGCGACCATTGTGCGCGCATCGGCGCTGGTCAGCGCCAGCGGCTTTTCGCACAACACATGTTTTCCCGCGGTGATGGCGGCCAGTGCCTGTTCGAGATGCAGTTCGTTGGTGGTCGAGATGTAGACGGCGTCGATGTCGGAGCCGAGCAATGCATCGAGCGTCGAGACGGCGAGCGCAATGCCGTTCTCCTTGGCATAGGCCGTAGCGCGCTCCGGGCTGGAACTCATCACCGCCGCGATCTCGCTGTTCGGTTGCGCGCGGATGGCGTTGATCACGAATTGCCTGGCGATCGTGCTTGCGCCGATCAGTCCCCATTTCACGGTCATGCCGCGTCTCCCATTCCGGCACGGCGATCAGGACCGCAACTGTCCCTGACGACGAGGTTGACGGCGCCGATATGATCCTCGGCGCGCGTGGTGCGCGACTGGATCATCTTCAGCATGACATGGGCGGCGCGCTCGCCGAGGCCTGCCGAATCCACCGCGACACTGGTCAGCGCCGGCATGTAGTGCTGGGCTTCGATCACGTCGTCGAAGCCGACAACTGCGAAATCCGCGCCGGGCTCGAGTCCCCGCTTGCGCAGCGCCAGCATGACGCCGAAGGCGACCGCATCGTTAAAACACAGCGCCGCGGTCGGCGGCTCGGCCATGGCGAGGGCCGTCTCCAGGCAGGCAATACCGCCCTTGCGGCTGGTTTCGCCTTCGACGACCAGTGTATCGCGCTTGGCGATGCCGAGCCCCTCGCAGGCCTCGCGAAAACCGCCCAGCCGCTCGTGATAGACTACCAGGTCCGATGAGCCGCCGAAGAAGGCCAGCCGGCGATGCCCTTTGCCGATCAGATGGGCGGTGGCGAGCCAGGCGCCGCGATGATTGTCGGGCGCGATCACCGGGATGCGGCTTTCAGGAAGGCGGCGCATGGTGAAGACGATCGGAAGGCCCGCCATCTCGATGCGGCGGAACGCACCGGGAGTCGTGCCGCGCGCCGGCGACACGATCAGCCCGGCGACACCTTGCTCCATCAGCGATTTCAGCACCTCTTCCTGGCGCACCGGGTTTTCCGCCGTGTTGGCGATGAACGGCACGATGCCCGCCGACTGGAACACACGCTCCATGCCGACCGCCATTTCGGCGAAGAACGGGTTGGTAAGGTCGTTGATGACCATGCCGATGACGTTGGAATGGGCCTTGCGCAGATTGGCGGCGCCGCGGTTGTAGACATAGCCGACATCCTCGATCGCCTTGCGAACCTTCAGCGCGGTCTCAGGTCGGATCAGTCCGCTGCCCTGCAGCACCAGCGACACCGTCGACTTGGACACGCCCGCCTCACGGGCAATGTCGAGTATCGTCGCCTTGGGCCTGCTGGCCATTCAGATACGTCCTCCGGTGTTTTCTGGCCGAATTTATTGGAACGTTCTAATTCTGAGCTGGATTTGAGTCAATCAGGATTTTTTCCCGAATTCGAAAAATCTCGCATCGGCGCTTAAATGCCGCTCTTAAACGACTTTCTTCGCTGCGATGCAGCATTCTGGGGTATGGATCGAGAATCCACAAAGGTCCTTGATTTGTTGGAACGTTCCATTTAATAGCGCGACCAAGGGAGAGATCGATGGACATTGCCTTGCCCGGGGAGGGCGATCGCAGCACTCGCTACCGCCTTGTCGGCCAGCCGGCACAGCCGGTGATCGGCGCGCGGTTTTCGCGTATCGCCTATGCCGCCGCCCATGTCGTTGCCGATCCCCTCGCGATGACCGATCCGTGGTCTCATCCTGCGGTCGACTGGGAGCGCACGATGGCGTTCCGCCATCATCTGTGGCGGCTCGGCTTCCGCATCGCCGAGGCGATGGATACCGCGCAGCGCGGCATGGGTTTCGACTGGACAAACGCCAGGGAATTGATCCGCCGCTCGATCGCCGAGGCGCGAACCGTCGAGGGCGCCGATCTCGCCTCAGGTGCCGGAACAGACCATCTGGCGCCGGGCGCCGCCAGGACGCTCGACGATGTCATCGCTGCCTATGAGGAGCAGTTCGATTTCATCGAAGGCCTGGGCGGCAAGGCGATCATGATGGCCAGCCGCGCACTGGCGGCTGTCGCCAAGGGTCCCGAAGACTATGCCAGCGTCTATGACCGCATCCTTCGCCAAGCCTCCGGCAAGGTCATCCTGCACTGGCTGGGCGACATGTTCGATCCGGCGCTGAAGAATTATTGGGGCAGCCATGATTTCGACACCGCGCTCGATACGGTCGTCGCCATCATCGAACGCCACCCCGGCAAGGTCGAGGGGATCAAGGTATCGCTGCTCGATGCCGGCAAAGAGGTTGCCCTGCGCAACCGGCTGCCGGAAGGCGTCGTCATGTTCACCGGCGACGACTTCAACTATCCCGAGCTGATCGCCGGCGACGGCGAAAGACACTCGCATGCGCTGCTCGGGATTTTCGACGCCATCGCGCCGGTCGCCAATGCCGCGCTGGCGAAACTGGCCGCTGGCGACCGCTCAGGCTATGACGCGCTGATGGCGCCGACGGTACCTCTGTCGCGGAAAATCTTCGAGGCGCCGACCGAATACTACAAGGCCGGTATCGTCTTCCTGGCGTGGTTGAACGGCCACCAGGACCATTTTTTGATGATCGGCGGCATGCAATCGGCACGCGGCATTTGCCACTATGCCGATGTGTTCCGCCTTGCCGACCAGGCCGGATTGCTGGTCGACCCGGAGCTTGCCATCGCCAGAATGGAGAACCTGTGCGCCGTGGCGGGTGTCTGACCGCCATACCACAAGAAGAGCTCGCCCGAATCTCCGATTTGGCTTGTCTCGGCAAATCTGTATGCGCTATGCGTCCGACGCAGGACCATCCGGCACGCCGACGCCAGATGGTCATAGCGGCCGTTCTGCATAGGGATACGCCAATGGACTTCGACCTAAGGGGCAAGCGCGTTTTCGTGGCCGGGCATCGCGGCATGGTCGGCTCGGCCATATTGCGCAGGCTGGCGGACGAGGATTGCGAGGTCCTGACGGCATCCCGCGATGAACTCGACCTGATGGACCAGGCCGGCGTGCGGCGCTGGATGGCTGGCCACAGGCCGGACGCGGTGGTGATGGCAGCGGCCAAGGTCGGCGGTATCCTGGCAAACAACAGGTTGCCGGTCGATTTTCTGCAGGACAATCTCATCATGCAGACCAATGTCATCGAGAGCGCCTTCCGCAACGAAGTGCAGAAATTGTTGTTTCTCGGTTCATCCTGCATCTATCCGAAGTTTGCGGCGCAGCCGATCTCCGAGGATGCCTTGCTGACCGGTCCGCTCGAACCGACCAACGAATGGTACGCGATCGCCAAGATCGCTGGGCTGAAACTGTGCCAGGCCTATCGGCGCCAATACGGTGTCGAGTACATCTCGGCGATGCCGACCAACCTCTATGGCCCCGGCGACAATTTCGACCTCTCCACCAGCCATGTCGTACCAGCCCTGATGCGCAAGGCGCACAAGGCCAAGCGCGCCGGCGACAAAACCCTGGAGGTCTGGGGATCGGGCACGCCGATGCGCGAGTTCCTGCATGTCGACGACGCCGCCGACGCTCTGGTCTGGCTGCTGAAAAATTATGCCGGCGACAGCCACGTCAATGTCGGCTCGGGCGAAGACATCACCATTGCCGAACTGGCCCGCACCATGCTCGCCGTCGTCGGCGCCGAGGCGGCGCTCACATTCGATGCGACGAAGCCGGACGGCACGCCGCGCAAGCTGATGGACGTGTCGCGCCTGTTCGCCACGGGCTGGCGCCCGCGCTACTCGCTTCAGAGTGGCTTGGAGCAGACCTATGCCTGGTTTCTCCAGCATATCGAGACGGGCGATCTCCGCCTCGGCGCGGCGTGATCTCAATCGACGCTGATTGCTGCTACCAGACATGACGGCCTGGGCGGCCGTGGCCAATGCAAAGTCGCTCGCCGACACGCTTGAACACCGTCTCGGATTCAGCTGGGAGAGCGATGCCTCCAACGGACACCAATTTCATATCGTCGAGGTGGCCGAAGAGATATTTTCTGCCGACTTCGCCAACTCCAGTGAGAGCATTGGCTGGCCCAAAGAATCAAGGCGTCCGATTCTTGGCATTCTCGAGAATCGGCGTTCGCCGTCCAGCCTGAAGCGCTCGTCAGACGAAGAAATCCGCGGGGCACGAGATGCGGCGGATTGTCTGGATGGTGGGCGTGACAGGGCTACCCCCATCGTCTTGAAGCCCAATGCTGCTGGGCATTCTGGTCAGGCAGGGAGACGAAATGCCTCCCTTCGATGCCTTCCTACTAGCAGCTATGCGGAATCGACGCAAACGCCTCGCTCACCATCAGAGAAGTATTGAACGTACGACCAACCTTGAGCATGCTTGGCTCAAGCCGCAATGCTGTCTTGCGTAATGCCTTCGAAGAAATATTTCACTATATATCGATCAAATGGCGTGAGTGATTTCAAGGAAATTACCGCCTCTACCCCTAAGCTCTGGAACTCTCCTATCACCTTTCTGAGATCAAGAGAGGGGTCTGATAGTTTCACTAAGCCTTCGCTATTTATCTTTCGTGAGATCATACGAGGTAATCCGTACTCCTCAAGCTGATATACGACACCCGGGAGAAAAGCATGGCTAAGTTTGAATATAAATGGGGATACGTCAACAGACGGATTGACAATTATCTTGTGGAGTTCGTTTACATCCCTAAGAAGTGCGGACATCTTAAAGGTAACGTTACGCTCAAGCTGGAAGAATTGTTCTAGGCCAATGCCCACTTGGTCTAGACGAGAAAGAAGCCTAGGTATGCCCTGTTGCCAATTATCAGATAATACTTTTATGAAAGCGACAAGCTTTGAGAATTGTATATCCCAACCGGAGGGGCTCAAATTTATAACCTTATAAAGCATTCTTTCCCAATTTCTCGGATCGTCAGAATTCAGATATGCGAACCCATTCCATTCCTCTGGATTTCTCTTCATATTTCGAGCCAGTTCTAGTATGAAATCCGAGTCGCTATTCTGTATAAGGTTCCCCTTGCTGATCCTTTCGAATTCGTCTTCGCCTAATATCTCGGTCATTTCGTACTTATATGCAATAATATGTTCAACTTGTCGGTCGTTCAAATCATCTCTATGCTCAACTTCATCTAAATCACCAAGAATCGCGTCAGGAAATTGAATCTCCAATTGAGTGTCTTCTTCCTTCGGAGGAGGTTCAAGGAGGTATATCCTTCCCACAAAATGCTTGAACATCCTTCCGCCTCTTCCGATTATGTTCTTATAGGTAAAATCCTTGAGGCGCGTATTTCCTAAGCGATTTCTCCAGATAATCACATTCTCTGCGGACGTGTTGACCCCCTCAATAATCGACGATGTCGAGATGATGCTATCGAATCCGTGGGGCGCCTCGAATATCTTAATCTGGATCTGACTCAACGAACGATGCATCCGCCCGTTGTGAATTCCGACGCCTCTACGAACAAGGTGCGTTAATTGCCAGTTTGGTCCGTAGTTCTCCCCAAGCCATCTTGAGAAATGATTCAGGACAGGTCGGTCCAGTACCTCCATGCTAGTCATTATCAGGTTGGCGACCCTATCGATTTGCGGATACGACCCCGCATAGATAAGTGACTTCGCATTCCGAAGCCCGATTATCTCAAGCAGCTTCTGACCTTTGCGCTCTTCATCGTCACCAATATCTTTATATAATTCGTGTTTTTCAAGGTATACGGTATTGAAATCAAGAAGTTCTATGAATTCCATTCCTCGCGTAAACACGTTGTTCGCAATAGTCTTGACGTTAGGTGCGAGAAAATACCTTTGTTTTGCCTTCTTTGAAAGTTTCAATATGGCCTTTAGCAATGACGGAGAGCGCTCTTTGTCGTGGTTCGCGCTAGCTTTGTAGAATTCGTCAACGATTAGGAGATCTATTGAGTCAATCTTGTCGATGTAACTGAATGCACGCTCTTGCGGAAATATGAATATATTGCGATCTGATATATTCATTTCGGTTGCGGTGATGATATTGTATTTGTCAGAAAATTTCTTAAATATTCGACGCCGTGTCTCGTCCATCAGCGCGATGGTCGGAACGATGATAAAGACGTTTTGAGGGCGTTTTGCGGCGATGAATGCGTCAATTATGAAGCTCTTGCCAAAGCTAGTCGGCGCGCTCACCGCAATATGAGATCCTTCCAGAAGGCGGGAAAGTACGTAAGATTGTTCTCTGTGAAGAGTGGCATTGGCGCGACCAACGTCAACCTTGAAGGCTTCGGTCACAAACTTCTCCTGCCAAGACGCAGTCTCCAGTTGCAGGTAGGGGTAAAGGCCGGCTTCGCGGATAAGATGGTTCAGAACGTCAGGATAGGGAATGTCGTCGCGACTTAGCTCGCCAAGAAGGAGGATCAGCTTATTCCTGGCCTCCGGGATATCCCCTGACGATGTAAGATGGTTTATCTCTTGGCATGACTTGAATATGTCCATCACGCTTGCCCCTTGTAGAAGGAAACGCCATCAATAAAAGCCTTGACTATTTTTTCTTTATTCGGAACAGGGAAGAAGATAACATGGAAATTGATTTCGTCATACATAAAGACTGGCGATGAAGCGGAGATTTGCTTCTTGAAGTACGATTCTGCGCGATCTTTGTGATGGGTAACGAGTGAGTCTCTATAAGTCTTGTTGATAATTGAATTCGACGATGTAATTGAACATTCGTGGAGAAGCATTATTGGTATGTGTATCTTCGATTTTATGTTGTCGATCGATTCGCGCGGCTGAATGGCAGCAATAATTTTCGCTTTAAGATCAAGTGGTATCTCTAGATCGTGTATATCGAATATGTTTGTAACGATGCTATTCTCTTTCTTTAGTTTGTCAGTTCGAAGTGATTCGATAACAGAGTTAACGATCGCATCCAATCGACCATCTGAAATTGAATTGTAAAACTTCGCTTCTCCAAACCACAGGGTAAAGTCGTCGTCTTTTATAACGATATGTACGCTGTCTGCACCTTTGGCGTTATCTTGACTATTCTGTTTATAGAATATCTTAGGAACAACCGGCAGAGCGCCGAAATGATCTTTCATCACACCGTAGAGAAATACCTCAGCTATCTCGCTTCCTTGCCCAATTTTATCGCTGTCAGTCAGACGGAGATTCTTGGCAGATTCCACAAGAGCCGTGTGACCCTTACCTACCAGTGCGTTTCGTTCTTTCTGCGATAGCGCGGTCTCGGCGATATTGTCCCAGAGAAAGCTTTGGAAGCGAGCATAGCGCCATTCTCCGTCCTCATAGTCATTGACTAGGCTTAACATCCGCTTGTTGAGGGCGGTTTTCAGCTCGTTGACGTTTGAGACGGCTGACAGGGACGTGTCGAGCAACGTCTCAAAGGTAATAGTCGTGCTCATATAAGGAATGACCATGGTTGTGCCATTCCGATATTTTATCAGCGACAAATAAACAACGGGTGCATTGGACAAAATACAGTATTTTGTCTTTGAATGGTCGTGGGTCGGGTGCCTGAGTAAATTGAGTGCGGGTTCAACTGGCGTTTATGTGAGTCGTGCGCGTCAAGCGGGCACTCGTAAGGGACCTAGTGGTCGAAATCTGACGCTTGGTTCCGGGGCCGTAAGCCCGCTCAGGGTGGAATGTTGCCATTCGTCTCGTCGACCGGAACGAGCAGGTAGCGCCAACTCCTGACCTTGGCGTTTGGACGTGACGAACGCCGCGATCCGCCTCACTGCGGACGCTTTGGCGAGATGTGGGCAATGACCGCTCCGTCGGGCTCAAAGGACATTCCGCTCCGTTGGGTTTCCCTCGATCCGCTCCGCCACAAGGCGTTGAAGCCGCCAGAGGTTGCTGTCACGTATGCCCTTTGATTCGAGGTGAGAAACCGTGTTGAGCAAGTACTCGGCCCCGGTGCCCCAATGACCGCAGGCCCGGGCCAGGACGTCGGCAACCGCTTCGAGCGACTGGCGGCCGGCATAGAGCGGCGAGGCGCGGTTCATGACAAAGGTCAATGCCGGAATGGCTCCAGAGGCGGTCTCGACCGTGATCCACCGGGGCATGCTGTTGGCCGGCTTGTAGGTGAATTCGCGTCGAAAGAGTTTGCCGAATTGGCTTTCGAGATTGTCCCTGGGAAGGTCGTACAGGACGCCCCGGCATTGCCCTCCACGATCGAGGGCCATCATAAGGCCGGGCTGCTCTGGCGTACCCCGAAAACGGGTCATACGGAAGCAGAAAGCCCGATGCCAACCCCGAGCAGCGCCTAGCTGCTCTCCGATATGCTCGATCTCCGGCTTCCAGATCAACGAACCGTAGGCAAAAAGGCGGGTCGGTGCTTTCGGGGCCGGATGAGTTCGGATCATTTGCTTGACCCAGCTGTCGTAGTCGGCATCGGTGTGTAGCTCGGCACCTGGCGTCAAACCCTGATCCTGAACGACCTTGTGGACCCGCGCGACATGGTCCGCGGTCAAGGTCAGCTTTCTCATTTGGCTCGGCATCCCGTGCTCCATCGGATCAGGATCGCGTATCCTTGGCAGATGCTACGGGCGTTGCAAGATACGAACCGGCGCACGGCGTGAATGCGCCATGTTCGGACCTACACGGGACGAGCGTGAACGTCTCATTCCGTTACATTCCAGTCCAAACGGACAAACGCGCGTCTCGGGTGCGCAATGAGCCAAGCTTGCATCAAATCGACGCAAACTGCGTTGTCGGAACCGACGCAGATGGTGCGACCTCAACGGCTCAGGGCGTCCAGCGCCCTTTGTGCCGCGATGAGGTCGACAATTGGATACCTAGTGTTAAATGTGTGGACCACCGCTCGCAGACGCGTCGCGGCCTCATGGACACGACGTTGACGTGCCAGAACTGGTGCTAGTTGCGTTGCGGCGCGAAGCTCGAAGAGTCTCGCTTGCTGCCGACGGGCAGTGGCAATTGCTGTTTCGAATAGGTGCGCGGCACCCATCAGGTCATCTCTGCCCGCGGCGATTTGGCCACGAAGGCGAATACATTCTGCTAGGTAGCTCGCCTCGTCCGTATCGAAAACGAGGGTATCGACATCATCAAGCATTTGCGATGCGTCTTCGATGCGATTGGCCCGCAGGAGAAGATCACAAAGTTCGCATGCTTTCTCAGGGGTATGAAATACGGCGCCCTGCCCACGCCAAAGAACCATACTCTCCCAGGCGTCATCGATGCCGGCATCCAGTTCACCTAAATGCGAGCGGGCATGGCCACGCCACCTAATGGCGCTACTTCGACGCGCCGTGTAGCCATGCCGTTCGCAAATCTCGACGATCTTCGTAGCGTTCTCAAGGAGTTCCTCGTATTGACCGAATAGCGCACACAAATCGCACTGAGCGAGAAGACGCCAGGCCAAGTCGAAGGGCTTGTCGAATTGGTCAACATTTCGAACCAAGCGCTCGTTCTCTTCGACTGCAGCATCGATGAAGCCCAAAATGATCAGCGAACCACTAAGATAGTCCTGGGTAGAGACACGTTGATCCGCACCGGCGAACAAAATACGGCGACTTGGGTCAACACGATCAATCAGATCTAAGGCCTTCCGCAACGCCTCCGCTGCCTGCGGTTGTTCTCCCCGGTTGAAATGAGCAATCCCCTTGGTTGCCCAAAGACCACTCAGATAGGCCGTTGGAAGGAGATCGGCATCGTTTGCGAGCTGCTCTTCGGCCAGGATCAGGTAATCTTGATTGCGCCCAGTGGCATAAAAAAATGGAGCGAGTGAAAGCGCAACGTCACATTGCAATTCGACCGATGCAGTGTTCGCGGCAGCAAGACGTGCATCTTGAAGCGCCTTCCCAAGGCGCTCAGAACGATACCCTTCAGCCTGCATCAAGGCATTGGCCATCGCTAGGTGGAGACGTGTCATCCGTTCGGCACCGCCGGAGACGTCGCCAAGTCTCCTGCTGCAGTCGATCGCACTGGCAAAGTGCGATACGGCTTCCCTAGTGGCAGCTCTGGCCACGGCGGCCCCTCCCGCCTTTTGCCAGTGATCGAGCGCGCCCGCCCAATCCCCAGCTTCCTGAAAGTGGTGCGCGAGGAGCTCGGGTTGCGCTTCAGTGATTTCGGTCCACTTTTCCTCCAACACATCTGCGACACGCTTATGTAGCTCCTGGCGCTTAGCGCGCAGCAGCGTGCCATAGGCTGCGTCCTGAACGAGCGCATGCTTGAAGAGGTAAGTGGCCAGTGGCCGCGTCCCGCGGCAGAACACCAGACCGGCGCTGACGAGTTGATCCAGTGCGCCATCTAGCTCAGCGGCATTTCGCTGTGCGACTGCTGCCAGCAATTCGTAGGAGAGCTCCCGACCGAGAACCGCGCCGACCTGTGCGACCTCCTTAGCGGCTGAGCCGAGGCG
Source organism: Mesorhizobium sp. WSM2561 (assembly GCF_000513915.1). Lineage (NCBI taxonomy): Bacteria > Pseudomonadati > Pseudomonadota > Alphaproteobacteria > Hyphomicrobiales > Phyllobacteriaceae > Mesorhizobium > Mesorhizobium sp. WSM2561. The sequence continues at coordinate 114,813 of NZ_AZUX01000015.1, read as the reverse complement.
ATCGAGCCGCGCCATCAACGAGGCATGCAGCGTAGCGGGAACGTTCAACACCGTCGCGGCAGCTCTTGAGAGCACTGTCCTGGCGTTGCCGCTCTCCAACACCGCCTTGGTCAGTTCCTCGACGAACAGTGGCACCCCATCCGTGCGCTCGATGATCTCCGCGACAACGTCGCTCGGCAGATCTCCGGTGCCGACGACCCGCTGGACCAGCGCGGCGCCTTCACGACGGTCGAGCCGATTGAGGACCAGAACCGTGACGTGCGACTGCCCGGTCCACGGCGGTTGAAACTCGGGGCGGAACGTGAGGAGAAGCAGCACTGGCAGGCGCGGCACCCGCTCGATAACTAGGTCGAGCAGCTCGCGCGAGCTGGGGTCGATCCAGTGGACATCCTCGAAGAGCATCAGCACCGGACCTTGTCGCGCCAGGTCTTCGAGCCGCCGGAGCAGCGCATCGAAGGTTTTCTCTTTCTTACGCTGGGGCGTCAGTTGGAGAGGCGGAAAGCGGCCATCGGTCGGCAACGACAGCAGCTCGGCCAGCAGCGCCCCCTCCTCCGGCGAGGCCGGGGCAAGCAGGGCCGCAAGCTTATCCAGCTTTCTCTCAGGCGGGTCGTCGCGCTCCAACCCGGCGGCACGTTCTAGCTGCGCAATGGTCGGGTGGAGCGCGCTGTCTTGATGGTGCGGCGAACAGAAATAGCGCAAGCGGGTGTGTGGCTCATTCTGGATCCGCTCCTGCAAGGTGACAGTGAGGCGCGACTTGCCTATGCCCGGCTCGCCCGAGAGCAGCACCACACGACCTTCGCCACCTTTCGCGCGATGCCAGTGGCGCTGCAGCAGGTCGACCTCCTCCTCACGCCCAACCAGCGGCGTGGGCGTCGTCCCATGCAGCGCCTCGAACCGGCTTTCGACAGCGCTCTCACGAACCACTTGATAGGGATGGATCGGCTCCGGAAACCCTTTCACCTCGACGGCGCCAAGATCGCGATATTCGAAAAGATCGCCGACCAGCTGCCGCGTTTGCGGCCCGATCACGACCGCGTCGGGTTCGGCAAGAGCTTGCAGGCGGGCGGCGAGGTTCGGCGTCTCGCCCACGACGCCGCGCTCGTGCCCTTCGCCGGCGGTGATCAGATCGCCGACGACGACCTGTCCGGTGCCGATGCCGATACGAACCCGCAATGGCTCGGGCTCTGGGAGTCGCCTAACGGCATCGACGAGAGCAAGGCCAGCGCGCGCCGCCTGCTCGGCGGCGTTCTCGTGCGCCTGCGGGTAGCCGAAATACACCAAAACTCCGTCGCCCATGTGCTTGGCGATAAAGCCGCCGAAGTGGGCGACCGTGTCGGCGACACAGCGGTGATACGCTCCGATGATCTCACGCAGGTCCTCGGGATCCAGACGCGTCGCCAGCGCCGTCGAGCCGACGAGATCCACGAACATCACGGTCAGCTGTCGACGCTCCGCGCTTAGCTCCCGGGTGCTCTGAGCTGCGATGTCATCGGTGCTCGCGTCGGGATGGCTTGACGACGGCCCCAGCCCCACTACCGCCTTGCGGAATCGCTTGCGATGACCGAGGAGCATACCGAGCTTCTCGAGGTCGGCATCGGTCAGCTCCGGCAGGACTTCCGCGTCGATCGCGTTGTCGCGAAATGCCTGCTCGTATTGCTGGAGGCCGAGGCCTCGCAACCAAGCGGCAACGTCCACACAGCTCTCCCAAGGCTGAATTCGGGTCCCTCAGCCGCAATATTAACTCAGATGCCAGGGAAATGCTGTAGTCCGACATGGTTACCGCGGCGGTGACAGCTTCTGGCAGCAAAGCGGACGATACGCTCCTAGTGATCAAGCGTCCGCATCGGGTCATGGGCGTAAGTTCAGCCGAGGGACAGCCAACTTCCGCTTGGGGTCGGCAGCGGTATTCCGTTTCGGTACCAAGCGTCAGGTTTTGACCACTAAGATATCGAAATATCGCTGGTGGTTGAGGCTGCTAGATGCCTATTTCGAGGATAATTTAGAAGGACCTCTTTCACGCGTTGCGCGTCCGAAGATGTGACTAGGGCAATCTCGATCTCGCCCCCCAGAATCTCGCTCAAGAGTTCGAGGTGCTGGCGTTTCTGATCCTCTGACCGTTTGACCCAGCGATCCGCTTTCTTTTCCTCGGCCATGAATTTGATTGCAACGGCACCAAGAGTGTCTTTTGAGCTGGATGCTGGTTTTGCAAATGTCGTCCCTGAGGGAAGGGCGGCTTCATCGAAGTCGAAGCTATCAAAGGACTGATCATGGGCCAGGACCGCAGTGCAGTAGTCCCTGTATGCCCTTTTCATCTCGTTCTTGAATGTCACGAAGGCGTCAGAACCCGGAGCCAGCGGAATCTGATGTTGTTCGGCAAAGCGGATAGCTAACGAGTCGTCGGTTTCATGGGGAAAGATATCGCGGCCCGTCAATATAGCGTCGTCGGCGAACGCTACCCCGTTCTGCAAGGCAGCCAAGGTCTCGGGTGTCAGTCGGCCTTTCGCAGCCATCTCGTTTTTGCTGCGTTCCAGAGCGTCTTGAAAGTGCGTTCTAAGTGCGGCACGTAATTCATCATACCGCATGCCAGATGCCGACCACCGTTTCACAAGAACTTGGCCGACATAGCTTAGGTGCCGAGCTAGGTACAAGGCCTCTGAGTCAACCCGCGTACGAAGCGACACTTTGAGGCTTGCTGGCTTTCCACTGCTGCCAGCACAAGGCTTTGTCAGCGGCCAGCGAAAATAGAAAATCCGATTTCGGGAGAGTTCAAGATAAGTAGGGTTTCGCATTCTGGTGCGTCCCTTGGATGCCTCACCAGCGAAAACTCAGCGTAACCCATTGATTTTCAAGAGGATGGTGGGCGTGACAGGGATTGAACCTGTGACCCCTGCAATGTCAATGCAGTGCTCTCCCGCTGAGCTACACGCCCATCCGAAGCCGCGCATACACCATTTTTGCCACGGCGCGTCAATAGCAGGAAAAGGGAAAGAAAGGTTCGCCTTGCCGCACCGTCGAAGGCGCGCCGGAAGCCGGCGGCGGAAAATGTGTCAGGCTGCCTGCAGCATCTTTTCGACCTCGTTGACGAGGTCGCGCAGATGGAACGGCTTCGACAGCACCTTGGCGTCTTTCGGCGCCTTGGAATCCGGATTGAGCGCAACGGCGGCGAAGCCGGTGATGAACATGACCTTGAGGTCGGGATCGATCTCGGTGGCGCGGCGGGCGAGTTCTATGCCATCCATCTCCGGCATGACGATATCGGTCAAGAGCAGCGAGAAAGGCTCTTCGCGCAACCGCTCATAGGCGCTGGCGCCATTGTCGAAATCGCTGACCTGGTAGCCGGCACGCTCCAGCGCCTTGACGAGGAACCGGCGCATGTCATCGTCGTCTTCCGCCAGTAGAATGCGTGCCATCTTGTCCCGTCCGAATCACCCGCCCGAGACTGCCGTAGGGCAGCCCGTTAACCATCCTGTATATGAGGAGGCGAGGGTAAACATCAAGTGAACGATAAAGGCCCGACCGGCCTTAACAAAGCGGTCCGGACGCCGAAACGCTGGACATGCGGCCGGCGAGGTGGCACCTTTCCAACCATGATGCATGGGTGTTTCCGGATTCTTTCAAATTGAAAACGGCAGCCGAGGATTTTTCGGTCGTTCCCCCCTTCGAAATCCGGTCGGGCGCCGAACAGCGCGTCCCCTTCCTCTTCAACTCACCGCATAGCGGCCGTCACTATCCGGACCGGTTCCTGGCGATGGCAAGGCTGGACCGAAACGCCATCCGCCGCTCCGAAGATTGCTATGTCGACGAATTGTTCGGCGGCGCCGTCGCGCTCGGCGCGCCGATGCTGGCGGCAAACTTCCCGCGCGCCTATCTCGACGTCAACCGGGAGCCGTGGGAACTCGATCCGCGCATGTTCGCCGAACCCGTGCCGTCGTTCTGCAATATCCGCTCGGCGCGCGTCGCCGGCGGGCTTGGCACCGTGCCCAAGCTGGTAGGAGAGGGGCTCGAAATCTATGCCGGCCGCTTGCCGTTGGCGGAAGCCGTCGGGCGCATCGAGGCTGTCTACAAGCCTTATCACGAGACGCTGAAACGGCTTTTGACCAGGACCCATGCGCGGTTCGGCTTTGCCGTGCTGATCGATTGCCACTCGATGCCGGCGAGCATCAGGGTCGGCGACAGCGGTGTCAGGCCCGACTTCATCGTCGGCGACCGTTTCGGCATCTCCGCCGCGGCAGCGTTGACCGAGACGGCGATCGGCCTGCTGATCGGCATGGGCTATACCGTCGCCCATAACAAGCCTTATGCCGGAGGCTTCATCACCGAGCACTATGGCCGCCCCGTGCGCCACCTCCATGCACTGCAGATCGAGGTCAATCGCGGGCTTTACATGGACGAGCGGACGTTCCAGAAATCCGCCGGCTTCGATGCGCTCGCCGACGATCTGGCGCAATTCTCGGCCGACCTGATGGCGATGCCCGACCACAATTTTATCGACCTGCCGCTTGCCGCCGAATGATTGCCGAAAAACGAAACGAGATCTGGCGCCGGATATAGGCATCGGGGTGCGGGTCGGGACGCGCAATCGGCTGAGTGCCGCGCCGAAAAAAAGACCGCATCGTTTGCACGACACGGTCGAAGTCTAGGGAGGAAACGCCCAAGGAGGGCATGGACAGGAGAACCTGTCCGAGAACAAATCTATTGTGCGATGCACAAATGTCAAGCCGCCGTGCGGCGTTTTTAATTCACTATGATGTGGAAACTGCGTTTCGAGGGCGCCAGCGTTGCATTCGAGCAACAGTCGTCGATGCGCAAAAGTCCCTCACGCCCTTGTTTTGGCGGAAATCCACAGGCAGACGATGGTTCCAGCACGCTAAAGCGCCTCGCGTTTGACCGGACGACGCGCTTTAGGTTGTTGTTTTATGCATGTCGTTATCGCAAAACCGCTGCACCCTTTTGCGCGACATGCATTACGCGGGAGAATCAGTTGGACATCAGCATCGATTTCATGCGGCGCATTGCGGATGCCGCGGCAGCCGAAACCTTGCCGCGCTTCCGCAGCCAGGGCGCGATCGCCAACAAGGAGCAAGGCAGCTTCGACCCGGTCACCGAGGCCGACCGCGAGGCTGAGCGGGTTATCCGCGCGCTCATATCGGCGGAATATCCCGATCACGGCATTCTTGGCGAGGAGCATGGCAGCGAGAACATGTCCAGCAGGCATGTCTGGGTGATCGATCCGATCGACGGCACCCGCGCCTTCATTTCCGGCCTGCCGGTGTGGGGAACCTTGGTCGGGCTGACTGTCGACGGCGATGCCGTTGCCGGCATGATGTCGCAGCCCTTCACCGGCGAGCTTTTCTACGCCAACGCGTCCGGCGCCCATTATGAAGGCCCGGGCGGACCGCGTAGGCTGACGACACGCAAGACGACAAGCCTCGCCGAGGCGACGCTGTTCACCACCACGCCGGCACTGTTCAAGGGAGACGCGCGCCTGCGCTACGACCTGTTCGAGCGGCAGGTCCAACTCGCCCGCTACGGCACCGACTGCTATGCCTTCGCCATGGTCGCGGCGGGAAGCGTCGACATTGTCGCCGACCCCGGTTTGAAACCCTACGATATCGTCGCGCTGATCCCGATCATCGAGAAGGCCGGCGGCGTCGTCACCACCTTCGAAGGCGGACCGGCGGAAAGGGGCGGCGACATCCTGGCTGCGGCGACGCCGGAGCTTCATGCCGCCGCGATGGCGGCGCTGCGTGGCTGAACCGGCTGGGCAGCTGGCGATTGCGGACTGAGGTGCCCACGGCGACCACAACCCAATGCTCCTGACGGCAAGGTGTCAGCAGCTCTCGGCTATGGAGACAATGCCACGGGAGGGAGTCTCATGCCGACGCAGTCAACAACCAGCCGTTCCGAAGATGCTCCAGTAGAAAATGCGCCGGCAGAAAATGCTCCATCAGATGGGCGGGCCGATTTCGATTTCTTCTTCGGACGCTGGAACGTCAGCCATCGAAGGTTGCAGAAGCGCCTGCAGGGCGACACGAACTGGGACGTGTTTGGCGGGACATGCGAGGTGCGCCCGATCCTTGGCGGGCTCGGCAATGTCGATGACAATGTGATTGAATTGCCCGGCGGCGCCTATCGCGCCGCCACGCTGCGGACCTTCGATCCGGCGACGAGACAATGGTCGATCTGGTGGATCGACGGCCGCAGCCCGGCGACCATCGATATTCCGATGCGCGGCGCCTTCGAAGCAGGCGTCGGCACGTTCCTGTGTGAAGACGTCTTCGACGGACGCGATATCCGGGTTCGCTTCCTGTGGTCGCGGATCACTGAAAAATCGGCGCGCTGGGAGCAGGCTTTTTCAGTGGATGGCGGCAAGACCTGGGAGACCAACTGGATCATGGATTTCGCCCGGCAAGTGTAGGCCGGCGATCGACCTGGCAGGCATTTTTTCAAGCCAAGTCATTTTTTCAAGCCAAGTCGTGGATTTTCAATGATTTGGAGCGGTCTTTTGCGCGCCCGGAGGAGCACGGCACTCAATCAAGAGTTGTCGTCGCTTCCCGGGATGAAGGCATCGAAGGCGGCAAAGAACTGCTCGCGATAGAAGTCGGTTTCCTGCAATATTTCATGGCGTGCGCCATCGATCACCAGCAGCGAACCGAGACGCAGGCGTCTGGTGTAGGTTTCCACCGCCTTCGTCGAGACGACCTGGTCGGCGCCGGCGGCGACCACCAGCAAGGGAACCCGGATCCTGGCCATGAAGTCGGGATCGCTGATGACCTCGGAGGCCTGCGCCGCCGCTTTCAGCCAGCGGATCGTCGGGCCGCCGAGCGCCAGCTGCGGGTAGGTTTCGTAGAGCAGCGTGTTGCGCCGATACCGCTCCGGATCCGATGTCACCTTGTTGACGGCAAAGGGTATGGTTTTTCTAGGCCGCGGACCCCAGGCGGCGTAAAGCTTGCCAAGGCCCAGCAGGCAGAACAGCGAGCAGAGGCGGCGAACGGTGGTTGTCGAGACCGGCAGGTCGGGCACTGCCAGGAAGGGCGCGATCAGCACCATGCGCCGTACGCGGTTCACCATCGACGGCCCGGCAAGCAGCGTGATTACCGCCCCGGCCGAATGGGCCAATATGTAATACGGCCCCCGGCAGTCGGGCAGCACGATCTCCTCGAAGAACTGTTCCAGGTCGCCGGTGTAGTCGAAGAAACTGCGGACATAGCCGCGCTCGCGATCGCTGATCAGCCGGTCGGAACCGCCCTGGCCGCGCCAGTCAAAGGTGGCGACGCCAAAGCCGCGGTCGGCGAGATTGCGGATGGTCTCGAAATACTTTTCGATGCACTCGTTGCGGCCGGTCAAGAGGACCACGGTGCCCTTCATCGGGCGGGCAACGGCGGCAAAGAGGCCATAACGGATCTTCTTGCCGTCGCGCGTGGTGAAGAAACCACCGGCCGCATTTTCAGGTAGCGGATTGCCCGGAATTTCGCGGAAGAGAGGAGTTTTGGCGAGGAGGTCCGTCATTCGGCGCTGCGTTTCAAGTGTCGCTGCCTGCATGGCGCAAGCTTTGGTAGGCATAGACGCCCATGCAGCAAAAGCAAAGGAATTCCGGACGCGTTGGAAAGGCTGGAACGAGGCAGCCGGCGAGTGAGGCCGAAAGCAGCTTGCGGCATGCTTCCGGCCCCCCGTCGATCCGGGAGGAAGGGACGTTACACCCGGTCGGCCTCGTTGCGGCATCTCGCGCATAACCCCGAAAACCGCAGCCGATTTCGCTGTGAATCATGCGCAATCAAAGTGTTACAGCTTCCTTTTGCGTGTCCGAGATGACGCGCGACGCTGTAACCGCCGCCTGTTCCTTGATCCTGGAAGCAGATTAGCGCGGCTTAGCTGAACGTCCGCCGAAGCCGCGGTTCATCTGCCGTTCATCGAGGCGGCAGAATCTTGAAATGCCTTCTCGTGCTCCCCAAATGTCTGCTGCGGCCGCCAATGTCGGGGCCGCTGGCCCATCCGGAACGCCGTCACGGGTTTCGCACCGGCCATACGTTTGTTGCTCAACAGGAGAACACACTATGCGTCACGTTGATTTTTCCCCGCTTTATCGTTCGACCGTCGGTTTCGACCGGCTGTTCACCATGCTCGATTCGCTTGCTCAGCCGGAAGGTGCACAGACCTATCCGCCCTACAACATCGAGCGCACCGGTGAGGATTCCTATCGCATCTCGATGGCGGTCGCCGGCTTCTCGGACGATGAGCTCTCGATCGAGGCTCACCGCAACGTTCTGACTGTCAAGGGTGAGCGCAAGGAGGGCAACGGCGAAGGCTCCGAACTGCTCTATCGCGGTATCGCCAGCAGGGCCTTTGAGCGCCGCTTCCAGCTTGCCGACCACGTTGATGTCGTCGGCGCCTCGCTGAAGAACGGCCTGCTCTTCGTCGACCTCAAGCGCAATATTCCCGAGGAGTTGAAGCCCCGCAAGATCGCGATCACCGCGTCTTCGGCGAAGGCCAAGCAGATCGAGGCCAAGACCACCGCGTAAGCTGCGTGACAAAGACGACCTAACAGACGAGGGCGGCGCCTGGCGCCGCCCTTTTGATGGATAGGTGCCGCTATCCAGCAATTAGCTCGCCAAAGCGGTCGACCTCTTCGGCCGTGGTCGCAAAGCTGGTGACGAAACGATAGAGCGCTTCGTCCTCGCCGATATGGCCATCAAAGTCGTGCGGCTTGTGCCAGTCGTAGAAGGCGGCACCGGCCAAATGCACCCGTTCAGCCTTGGCCTTTTTCATCACTGCGAACACTTCGTTGGCTTGCGGCAGCCAGGCCAGACGCGCCGACGGGGAATCCCCGATCAGTGCTGCGAGGCGTGCTGCCATGGCGTTGGCATGCCGCGCCGTGTCGAGCCACAGGTCGTCCTTGAAATAGGCTTCGAACTGCGCTGCGATGAAGCGCGATTTCGAGAACAATTGCGCCGCGCGCTTGCGCAGGAAGGCCAGTTCCCTGGCGCGGTCGAGGTCGAACAGCACGATAGCCTCGGCGCACCAGCAGCCGTTCTTGGTGCCGCCGAAAGAGAGGATGTCGACGCCGCCCTTCCAGGTCATCTCCGCCGGTGTTGTCTCGAGCGCGACCAGCGCATTGGCGAAGCGGGCGCCATCCATGTGCAGGGGCAGTTTGTGATGCTTGGCGATCGCCGAAATCGTGGCAATTTCGTTCAGTGTATAGATGGTGCCGACCTCGGTCGACTGGGTGATCGACACCGCCATCGGGCGCCCGGAATGGACGATTTCAGGCGCGAAGCGGCCGACCGCCCTGTCCAGCATATTCGGATCGATCTTGCCCAGCGCACCGTCGACGGCATGGAGCCGTGAGCCGCCGGTAAAGTATTCCGGGGCGCCGCATTCATCCTCGATTACATGCGACTCTCGATGGCAGAAGGAAATGCCGCCCGATTTGTTGTAGGCGGTCAGCGACAGGGAATTGGCGGCGGTGCCGGTGGCCACGAAAAACACCGCGACCTCGCGCTCGAAGATTTCGTTGAAGCGCTGGTATGCGGCCTCGTCGAGGGCGCCGTCGCCATAGGCGGTGGAAAAGCCGCCGGCATGGGCCGACAGGCCCGCGGCGATGCTGGGATGGGCGCCTGCCCAGTTGTCGGAAGCGAAATTCATGCGTTTGCCTGTGCTGGGAAAATCGAGGCGACCTTGGCCGCTTTCGCATGCCGCTCGCAAGTGCCAAGCGCCGGAAAAGCGGTAAAGCCAGCGAGAGGCCGGGGCACAGGCGGACGACTGAAGGTTGCGTTTTGACGGGGTGGCGCGTAATTTTCTGTCTCTGGATGCCCACAATTGTTGTGAATCGGTCTTGTGCGCATCCGCAATTTCTGTCATAAAAATTTAGGACAGTAGTGCTGTCTTATTTTGTCGCACAAAACAGGCTGGATTGGCGTATCATTGGGCCTCTCCGGCCGTTGCCGCGAGCGACAGGTAGACAGCCCGGCTCTGGCCTGTACGATTGCCGGATGCGAACCAGGCCGCCTGGTTCGGCAAGGATTTCGCAAGACGTGCCGCAAGGATGAGAGGGAAGCTCATGCGCTTCCCAACGGAAAACCAGCGCCCTAAGGGCTGGGGATGGAGGACAGGACGATGACGGAAGTGACGCCATCTGCGACGAACGGCCCGGCCGCGCAGACGAAAGCGCCAGCCGTCAAAAATCCGTCCATCGCCACTGGCCTGACCAGGATCGGGCGGACCCCTACCGGGTTCGCCGCCCACGGCCTTTACGATCCGCGCAACGAGCACGATGCCTGCGGCGTCGGCTTCATCGTCAATATGAAGGGCGTCAAGTCGCATCAGATCGTCACGGACGGCCTGGCGGTGCTCGAAAATCTGACGCATCGCGGCGCCGTCGGCGCCGACCCGCTGATGGGCGATGGCGCCGGCGTGCTGGTGCAGCTTCCCGACCGCTTCTTCCGCGAGGAGATGGCCAGCCAGGGCGTCGAACTGCCCAAGCCCGGCCATTACGCCGTCGGCCATGTGTTCATGCCGCGCGATCCTGAGCTTCAGGCGCATATCGAAGGCATCATCGCCGAGGTCGCGCAGCTCGAAGGCCAGCCGCTGCTCGGCTTTCGCGACGTGCCGGTCGACAATTCATTGCTGTCGAAGGCGCCTGATATCGCTGCTTCAGAACCGGTCCAGCGCCAGGTGTTTCTGGGTCGTGGCGCCGAGATCGAGAGCGACGACGATTACGAACGGCGGCTCTACATCCTGCGCAAGGTCATTTCCGGTCGTATCCATGAAGAGACCAAGGGCGTCGACAATGGCTTCTACGTCGTGTCGATGTCATCGCGGACCATCGTCTACAAGGGCATGTTCCTGGCCTATCAGGTCGGCGCCTATTACAAGGATCTGACCGATCCGCGTTTCGAGACGGCGCTGATCCTCGTCCACCAGCGTTTCTCGACCAACACCTTCCCGTCGTGGAAGCTGGCGCATCCCTATCGCATGGTCGCCCACAATGGTGAGATCAACACGCTGCGCGGCAACGTCAACTGGATGGCGGCGCGGCAGGCCTCGGTCGATTCCGAACTGTTCGGCAACGACATCTCCAAGCTGTGGCCGATCTCCTATGAGGGGCAGTCGGACACCGCCTGTTTCGACAATGCGCTCGAGTTCCTGACGCAGGGCGGCTACTCGCTCGCCCACGCGATGATGATGCTGATCCCTGAGGCCTGGGCCGGCAACAAGCTGATGGATCAAGATCGCAAGGCCTTTTACGAATACCACGCCGCTCTGATGGAGCCGTGGGACGGGCCGGCGGCGGTGGCCTTCACCGACGGCCGCCAGATCGGCGCCACGCTCGACCGCAACGGGCTGCGCCCGGCGCGCTACATCGTCACCGACGACGATCGCGTCATCATGGCCTCGGAAGCCGGCGTGCTGCCGGTGCCGGAGGAAAGGATCGTCAAGAAGTGGCGGCTGCAGCCCGGCCGCATGCTGCTGATCGACCTGGAGAAGGGTCGCATCGTTTCCGACGAGGAGATCAAGTCGGAGATCGCGACCAGGCATCCCTACAAGAGCTGGCTCGCCAACACCCAGCTCATCCTCGAAGACCTGAAGCCGGTCGAGCCGCGGGCGCTGCGCAGGGACGTCAGCCTGCTCGATCGCCAGCAGGCGTTCGGCTTTACCCAGGAAGACACCAAGCTGTTGATGTCGCCGATGGCGACCACCGGCCAGGAAGCGGTCGGCTCGATGGGCACCGACACGCCGATTTCGGCGATGTCGGACAGATCGAAGCTGCTCTACACCTATTTCAAGCAGAACTTCGCCCAGGTCACCAACCCGCCGATCGACCCGATCCGCGAGGAACTGGTGATGAGCCTGGTGTCGTTCATCGGGCCGAGGCCGAACATCTTCGATCTCGTCGGCAATTCGCGTCGCAAGCGGCTCGAAGTGCGCCAGCCGATCCTGACCAATGGCGATCTTGAGAAGATCCGCTCCATCGGTCACACCGAGGACCGTTTCGACACCAAGACGATCGACATCACCTATGCTTCGAACGAAGGCGCGGCCGGCATGCAGGGCGCCATCGACCGGCTGTGTGAGCGCGCCGAGGCGGCGGTCGCCGGCGGCTACAACATCATCATCCTGTCCGACCGTCAGCTCGGGCCGGACCGCATCGCCATCCCGGCATTGCTGGCGACGGCGGCGGTCCACCATCATTTGATCCGCAAGGGATTGCGCACGTCGGTGGGGCTGGTCGTCGAGTCCGGCGAACCGCGCGAGGTGCATCATTTCTGCTGCCTTGCGGGCTATGGCGCCGAGGCGATCAATCCCTATCTCGCCTTCGACACGCTGCTCGACATGCACAAGCGCGGCGAGCTGCCGGCCGAAGTCGACGCCAATGAGGTCGTCTCCCGCTACATCAAGTCGATCGGCAAGGGCATTCTCAAGGTGATGTCGAAGATGGGCATCTCGACCTACCAGTCCTATTGCGGCGCGCAGATCTTCGACGCCATCGGGCTGAAGACCGACTTCGTGCAAAAATATTTCACCGGCACCGCGACGCTGATCGAAGGCGTCGGGCTGGAAGAGATCGCGGCCGAAACGGTCAGCCGCCACGCCGACGGCTTCGGCAACGACCCGGTGCTGCGCAACAGCCTCGAGGTCGGCGGCGAATACATGTTCCGCATGCGCGGCGAAGCGCATATCTGGTCGCCCGATGCGGTGGCCACCCTGCAGCACGCCGTGCGCCAGGGATCGTGGCTGACGTTCAAGGACTATTCCGCTCAGATCGACAGCGAGACGGCGCGGGCGCAGAGCATTCGCGGCCTGTTCAAGATCAGGCTGGCCGAAGAAACCGGGCGCAAGAAGGTCGCGCTCGACGAGGTCATGTCGGCTGCCGATATCGTCAAGCGGTTCTCGACCGGGGCGATGTCCTTCGGCTCGATTTCCAGGGAAGCGCACACCACGCTGGCCCGCGCCATGAACGCCATCGGCGGCAAGTCTAACACCGGCGAGGGCGGCGAAGAGGCCGACCGTTACCTGCCGCTGCCGGACGGCGGCAAGAACCCCGAGCGTTCGGCGATCAAGCAGGTCGCTTCCGGGCGTTTCGGCGTGACGGCGGAGTATCTGGTGAACTCCGACGTGATGCAGATCAAGGTGGCGCAAGGCGCGAAGCCCGGCGAGGGCGGTCAGCTGCCCGGTCACAAGGTCGATGCCACCATTGCCAAGGTCAGGCATTCGACGCCCGGTGTCGGCCTGATCTCGCCGCCGCCGCATCACGACATCTACTCGATCGAGGATCTGGCGCAGCTCATCTACGACCTCAAGAACGTCAATCCGGCGGCTGATGTCTCGGTCAAGCTGGTTTCGGAAGTCGGTGTCGGCACGGTTGCGGCCGGCGTCGCCAAGGCGCGCGCCGATCACATCACCATTTCCGGCTATGACGGCGGCACCGGCGCATCGCCGCTGACCTCGCTCAAGCACGCCGGCAGCCCGTGGGAAATGGGCCTTGCCGAGACGCACCAGACGCTGGTGCTCAACGGCCTCAGGTCGCGCGTCGCGCTGCAGGTCGATGGCGGCCTGCGCACCGGCCGCGACGTCATCATCGGCGCGCTGCTTGGCGCCGACGAATTCGGCTTCTCGACCGCGCCGCTGATCGCGGCCGGCTGCATCATGATGCGCAAGTGCCATCTCAACACCTGCCCGGTCGGCGTCGCGACGCAGGACCCGGTGTTGCGCAAGCGCTTCAAGGGCACGCCGGAACATGTCATCAACTTCTTCTTCTATGTGGCGGAGGAGGTCCGGGCGTTGCTCGCCGAGATGGGCTACACCCATCTCGACCAGATCATCGGCGACACCGAACTCCTGGAGAAGCGGGCGCTGATCCAGCACTGGAAGGCGCGCGGGCTCGATTTCAGCAGGATGTTCTTCAAGCCGGATGCCCCGCACGAGGCGGTGCACTGGACAGAGCGGCAGAAGCATCCGATCGACGACGTGCTCGACCGCAAGCTGATCGAACTCGCCAAGCCGGCGCTGGAAGCCAGGCAGCCGGTCAGCATCGAGCTGCCGATCCGCAATGTCGATCGTTCGACCGGCGCCATGCTGTCGGGCGAAGTGGCAAAGCGCTTCAAGCACAAGGGCCTGCGCGAGGACACGATCTCGGTGAAGCTCACCGGCACCGCCGGCCAGTCCTTCGGCGCCTTCCTGGCGCGTGGGGTTTCGTTCGAGCTGGTCGGTGCGGCCAATGACTACGTCGGCAAGGGCCTGTCGGGCGGACGCATCGTCATCCGCCCGCCTGAGAACACGAAAATCGTCGCAGCGGAGTCGATCATCGTCGGCAACACGGTGCTTTACGGCGCGACCGAGGGCGAGGCCTATTTCTGCGGCGTCGCCGGCGAGCGTTTTGCGGTTCGCAATTCGGGCGTCGCTGCCGTCGTCGAAGGTGTTGGCGACCATGGCTGCGAGTACATGACCGGCGGCATTGTCGTCGTCATCGGGCAGACCGGCCGCAACTTTGCCGCCGGCATGTCGGGCGGCGTCGCCTATGTGCTCGACGAGGTGGGTGATTTCGCCGAGCGCTGCAACATGGCGATGGTCGAACTGGAACCCGTTCCCGAAGAAGACGACCTGATGGAGAAACTGCTCCATCATGGCGGCGACCTCGATCACAAAGGCCGCGTCGACGTGTCCGGCGACATGACCAGCCATGATGAGGAGCGGCTCTATCAGCTGATCTCGAACCACGTCCATTACACGGGTTCGGTGCGCGGCCGCGAGATCCTCGACAACTGGGCGACTTTCCGGCCGAAATTCCGGAAGATCATGCCGGTCGAATACCGCCGCGCGCTGATCGAAATGGAACGCATGCGCATGGGCGTTGCGGCGGAATAGGTATTGGGATTGCCGGGAAGCAAAGCTTCCCGGTCGATGCCTTCATCAACAATCCTGGCCTCGGACTGAAGGTTGCCATGGCTGCCTTATGAGGTTAACGGGTGCGTCGTCGAGCGCGCCATCTGGACAGCAGGGACTGGACTATGGGCAAGGTAACAGGGTTTCTCGAGATCGACCGGCAGGTGCACAAGTACCAGCCGGCTTCCGACCGCATCCGGCATTTTCGCGAGTTCACGCTGCCGATGTCGGACAAGGAGGTCGAGAAACAGGCCGCGCGCTGCATGGATTGCGGCATTCCGTACTGCCACGGGCCGACCGGATGCCCGGTCCACAACCAGATCCCGGACTGGAACGACCTCGTCTACAATGGCGACTGGGACAATGCGATCCGCAACCTGCACTCGACCAATAATTTCCCGGAATTCACCGGCCGCATCTGTCCGGCGCCTTGCGAGGAAGCCTGCACGCTGAACCTCGAGGACATTCCGGTCGCCATCAAGACGATCGAGCAGGCGATCGCCGACAAGGCCTATGAAACCGGTCATATCCGGCCCTATCCGCCGGAAAAGAAAACCGGCAGGCGCGTCGCCGTCATTGGCTCGGGGCCGACCGGCATGGCGGCCGCCCAGCAGCTTGGCCGCGCCGGCCACGACGTTCACGTCTATGAGCGCGAGAGCCGGCCGGGCGGGCTGATGCGCTACGGCATTCCCGACTTCAAGATCGAGAAGCACTATATCGACCGGCGCATCGAGCAGATGCAAGGCGAGGGCGTGAGCTTCCATTGCGGGATCAATGTCGGCGTCGACAAGCCGGTGGCGGAGCTGCTCGCCGAATATGATTCGGTGCTCTATTGCGGCGGTTCGGAAACGCCGCGCCCGGCCAACATTCCCGGCGACGATCTCGACGGCGTGCATGACGCGATGCCTTACCTGGTGCAGCAGAACAAGCGCATCGGCGGCGAGCCGATCCAATCGGTGGCGTGGCCGTCGCCGCCGATCGTCGCCGGCGGCCAGCATGTCGTCGTCGTCGGCGGCGGCGACACCGCGTCCGACTGCGTCGGCACCGCCTTCCGCCAGGGCGCCGTTCGTGTCACCCAGCTCGACATCCGGCCGCAGCCGCCGGAAAAGGAGGACAAGCTTTCGGTCTGGCCCTACTGGGCGACGAAGATGCGCACCTCGTCCTCGCAGGCGGAAGGCGCCGAGCGCGAGTTCCAGGTGGCGACGCTCGAATTCATCGGCGAGGACGGCGCGTTGACCGGCGTCAAATGCTGCGAGGTCGATGAAAAGCGCAAGCCGATCGCCGGCACGGAATTCGTCATCCGCGCGGATCTGGCCTTCATCGCTATCGGCTTTGCCGGGCCGGTCGCGGTCGGGCCGGTGTCGGAGCTGGCTGGCCAGATGAAGATCGCCATCGACAGCCGCCGCTCGAACAACGTCGAGGCCAATGATCGCGACTACAAGACCAGCGTCGAAAAGCTCTATGCAGCGGGCGATGTGCGCCGCGGTCAATCGCTGGTCGTCTGGGCGATCCGTGAGGGCCGTCAGGCAGCGCGTTCGATCGACGAGGCGCTGATGGGATCGAGCGTGCTGCCGCGCTGAGACCGTTTGAGGCTTTTCTGCGCTTCCGGCCTTCGCCGGCCGAAGCACTTGTGAGCGGTCGTGGCAGTTAAAGCTACGGCCGGCGTAGGCCGGTGCCCGGAGCAGTTCACTTACGGAGTGATCGCCGTGGTCGTTTCGGGCACGGCCGCCGCTGCAGGCTGCTTCCTTGGCGGCCAAGAAAAATCGTCGGCGCGGCCGGGCGAAGCAGTTGATGCCTTGCCCCCGACGACGAGTTTTTCGCCGGGCCCGTTCGCCTTCGCCGGCGCTGCGGCGCCGAGAAGTTCCGAACCGCCGTCGAGTGCCGGATCGCTGAGCAGCATCGGCACGGTGCGGTCGACGGGCATGGGGGTCGGTGCCGGCGCCCCGACGGGAGCGCCGGCTGGCGCATAAGCTGCCGGTGTGCCCGGAGGCGCGGTCATTCCAAGGATCTTCAGCAAGGGTTTTTCGGCATAGAAGGCGAGCTTGCGTTTGCCGGCTTTCGACACACGGATGCCGTCGTCGGTACGCAGGCGCACCGGCTGGCCGTTGATATCAGGCCCGCTGGTGACAAAGGCGCCTTCCTCGTCGACGAAACCGTCCCAGATGTCGACGAATTCGCCGCCGTGGCTTTCGGCCGTCGAGCGGTAGATGTCGTTGAAAGCCAGCATGTCGGAGGTCATCTTCGGCGCCTTGAAGGCCGGCATGCCGACCCACAGATACGGCACCTTGGCCGATGCAATGGCCTTGCCGAACGCTTCGGTACGGCGTTCGTATTCCTTGGTCCACGCTTCGGTCCGTGGCTGTTCGCGTTCACCGTTCACGCGCATCTGCTGCCGATCGTTGGAACCCAGCATGACGATCACGGCCGCGGGCTTTTCGGTCTCGATCAGCGACTTGATCTGTTCGGGCCAGTTGTAGAAATCGTCACGCACGAAACCGGACGAACCATTGCTGCGAACGACGATCCTGACCTTATTGTTTTCGGCAAAGGCGGTGTCGAGACCCTCGGCGAGGCCGGTCGCCATGAAATCGCCGACCACCAGAACGGTGCGGGCATCCGGCGCCTTCTGGACAATGGGGGCTGCCGGCTCAGCCGGCCGGCGCGGCGCGGCACGCGACTTTCTGACTTTTGGCTTGCGTGGCCCGATCCTCTGAATCCGTCGCGGCTCAATCAGTCGCGGCGGTTCCACCCGCTCGCTTCGGCGCAGAAACAACAGGTCGCGCAGCGACCAGCCACGCCTTTGTTCTTCCTGCGCCACGGCCGGCGTGTGAAAGACGGCGGCAGTGCCGACGGCCAGGACGGCAATAGCCAGAATCAGGATCGGCACGCGACGAAGGATCACACGGATACGCGCAGCCGAAACCAATTACCGTCTCCATCCCTAAAGAGCGCCGGACTCCGATACAACCGTGCCGCCGCTCTACCTTAAGTTGAGCATCGGATTTTCTCAAAACCGGTTTGGGTCCGATGCTCCAGGTCTGCCCTATGCGAGGCTAGTTCTGCCTGAGCCATTTGAGCACTTCCATGCTCGGATGTCCGTCCTGGGTCAAGCCAGCCTTCGCCTGGAATGCCATGATGGCGGCTTTCGATCCCTCGCCGATCTTGCCGTCGAACTTGCCGTCATAGTAGCCGTACTGGGAAAGCCGTTGCTGAAGCTCCTGCCTCTCCTCGAAGGAGAGCTTCGTGAAAGGCCGCTTCCAGTCCTGCACAAGCCCACCATAACCGGCGATTTCGTCGGCAAGAAGGCCAACGGCAACCGCGTATTTGTCGGCATTGTTGTAACGCTTGATGACCGAAAAATTCTTGACCATCAGGAAAGCCGGGCCGCCACGGCCGCCTGGCACCTTCAGCGTGGCCTTCTCCGCACTGTTGAACGGCTTGCCGTTGGCACGCGTGACACCCAGCGCTTGCCATTGCGACAACGACTTCGATCCAGCCGGGAACTTCTTTCCGTCGGGAAGGCTGACTTCATAGCCCCAGGTCTTGCCGGCCTGCCAGCCGTTCTTCCTGAGCAGATTGGCGGCCGTTGCCAATGCATCGGGAATCGAATTCCAGATGTCGCGCTTGCCGTCGCCATCCATGTCGACCGCATAGGCCTGGTAGCTGGTGGGAATGAACTGGGTATGGCCCATGGCGCCGGCCCATGAGCCACTGAGGTGGCTTTTATCGATGTCGCCCCTTTGCAGGATCTTCAGCGCCGCGATCAACTGTGTGCGGGCAAACTTCGATCGTCTCGAATCGGCATAGCCAAGCGTTGCCAGCGAACGCACGACATTGCGCATGACATCGTCGCGCTTGAGGATTTCGCCGTAGTTCGATTCCATCGACCAGATCGCCAGCAGGATGTGACGGTCGACGCCGTATCTTGCCTCGATCCTGTCCAGCCACGGCTTCCACTTCCTGGCCATCTGCTTGCCAACAGCGACCGACTGGTCATGGACGCGGTTGTCGAAATAGTCCCAGGCGGGCGCGGTGAATTCGGGTTGATAACGCGCTTTTTCCAGCACGACCGGGTCGGCATCGCTGATGCCCTCGAATGCGCGGTCGTAAACGGCGCCGGAAACGCCGCTCCGCACCGCGGTGCCGCGGAAGCTCGCCACCCATTGCCGGAAACCGGCGTCGGCAAAAGCCGATCCGGTGGGCATCAGCAAGGCAAGCGACAGACTGGCGGCCGCAACGATGCTGGTGAAGCGCTTTGCGGCGTCGCGAACGGACATCTTTTCCTCCTTCTTCATCACAGGAAGATCATTCATCGCCGAACCCGGTTAGCATTTAGTTTACCATAGGTGCCGTTGGGAACGAAAAGGCGGGTTGGTGCTTTACGGACTACAGATTTTTTCTGACCAGCCGTTCCATAATCCCAGATTCCGGCACGAAAATGTCTTGAAGCGGGATTGCCGAACAGCCTTAGAAGCGGATATTTGACAGCATGAAGAGAGTTCGCAAGGCAGTTTTCCCGGTCGCTGGCCTCGGCACGCGTTTTCTCCCGGCCACCAAGGCCATACCCAAGGAAATGCTGACCGTCGTCGACAGGCCTGTCATCCAGTATGTGGTCGACGAGGCACGCGAAGCCGGCATCGAGCATTTCATCTTCGTGACCGGACGCAACAAGGCGGTCATCGAGGACCATTTCGACGTTCAGTTCGAACTCTATGACACGCTCGCCCAACGCGGCAAGGACGACGAGCTCGCCCGCCTGCAGCGGCTGCAACCTTCGCCAGGGCAGACCAGCTTCACCCGCCAGCAGGTGCCGCTTGGCCTTGGCCATGCCGTCTGGTGTGCCCGCGAGCTGGTCGGCGACGAGCCCTTCGCGCTGCTTTTGCCCGATATGATCATGCAGTCCGAAAAAAGCTGCATGAAGGAGATGGTCGAGCTTTATGCCGAGACCGGCAACAACATCGTCGCGGTTCAGGAATGCGACCCCGCCGAGGCCCATAAATACGGTATCGTCGGCCGCGGCGAGGATACGCATCACGGTTTCCGCATTACCGGCATGGTGGAGAAGCCGAAGACCGGCACGGCACCCTCCAACCTATACATCAACGGGCGCTACATCCTGCAGCCGGAGATATTTGGGATACTCGAAGGCCAGGAGAAGGGCGCCGGCAACGAGATACAACTCACCGATGCGATGCTGAAGCTGGAGAAGCAGCAGCCCTTCTATGGCTGCCACTACCGAGGGCGCACCTTCGATTGCGGATCGCCGGAAGGCTTTGTCGAGGCCAACGTCGCCTTCGCGCTGTGGCGCAGCGACATGAACGGACGCATGGCGGGCGTTATCAGCAAGCTTCTCGACGAGATGAAACCGTCAGAGCAGCGGGGCGCGGCGTTCTACCCCCCGGGCTAATGCATGCGCGCAAAAGCATGCCCTCGGGCCTGAACCGAGGGTGCGCGGCGGCTTGGTTTACGGCTGCAGTGTCACCCCGACAAAGATGCTGTGGGCGGTGTAGTCGCGGCCCTCGATGTTGCTGGTCTGTTTTTCGGTTCTGGCGCGGGTGGTCAGTCCGGCATATCGGTTCAGCCACCATGTCAGTCCGGCCTCGGCGCTCAGCGTCAGATCATGGCCGTCCGACCCGATGTAGTCGCGCCAGTCTACGCCGAGAGCTGCGTTGCCGATCAGGTTGGCACGGATTTCCCGCTCGGCGGTGAGGCGGCCGGAGTAAAGGATGGTGCCACTTTCGTCGGCGGTTGTCGTGCCCTCGACGGTCGTCTGCCCGGTGAGGCCGATCGTGGTGCCGCGTTGCGGCGACCATCTGAGGTCGGCGTTCACCGTGGCGCCCGAAATTGCCGGCAGGCGGTCATCGTCGATCGCCTCGCGCAGCCAGCCGGCCGAGAACTCGCCGGCAAGCTTCTCGCCGAGGTCGAGCTCGGCGCCGGCCCGAACCCCAAGCCGCGTCGAGGATCGTTCGAAACCATTGCTGTCGACCCGCAAATCATAGACCCGGCGGCCGATTTCGACCTCGGTGAAAGGGGTGATGGCGGGCGAAATCTCATAGCCGGTGCGCAAGGTGGCGGTATAGAGCGTCGAATCGCGGTCTTTCTGCGACAGCGTTCCGCCCGTCGAAAGCCTGGCGTCGCCGTAGATGTCGTGTTCGACTGCGCCGGTCAGGGCGAAGCGCATCTTGCCGGCATCCTTCTCGACCGCCAGGCTGCCATCAATGGTCTGGCGCACCGGCTGCTCGGCGGTGCCTTCGATGACGACCGGCGAGGAAGCCGATTCCGGTGCCGCCTCGTAACCGAGCTTGGCGATGGCGCGCAGATCGTTGTCGAAGTCGACATTGAGCGTGCCTTCGACACGGCCGCGCGCCTCCTCAACCTCGTCGCCCGATAGGGTCTTGAGAAAGGTGCCGTAGCCGTCGACGGTAGCCGAATTCTCCCGCCAGTCGGAGATGGCGTTGAAGCGCAGCGTCGTTTCCGACAGCAGGGCCGGCTTGCCTTCGCTGCTTGAATCGGCATTCGATGAGGCCTTCAGGCCTTGCTCGAGCGTCGGCCTGATCACGAAGGAGCCGAGTTTGATGCCGGTGGCGGCGAACGGGTCGTCCTCGGCCCTCCTGTCCCGGCCTTCGATGGCTTCGGCGCGCTCGGCGCCCGGATCGAGTTGCTGCCTGTCGGCGGAAGCGATGGTCACGGCACGGGAATTGATTGGGTCCGTCTCGGCGGTGTCCTCGTCATCCGTCGGGGCCGTCGTCGCGGTGGCGGCCTGTGTCTCGGCGGCTTCGTCCTGATCGGCTGCGCCCTGGGTTGCGCTCGATGGCCGGCGCGGCGGGACGGGAACGGGGGCGTCCGCAAACGGATCGTCGGTTGCTTCCGGCGGATCAAAAATGCTGCCGGTCGCGGGTGCCGCGTCGTCGTCCTGCTCGGCGCCCGGGCTGGCCGGCTGATAGGTGGGCGTCGGCGCAGTGCTCTGGGTGGTTGCACCGGCCTGCGCCGTCTGATCCTGGGCGATGCTCAATTGCCTGGTTTTGCGCTGCTGGTCGTCCAGAATCGCCGATTCCGAAACCTCGCCGCGCAGCTCGGTTACCTGGGCATAGGGCTGCGCAGGCCGCAGCAAGGCGAAGACGCTGGTCGCCAGCAGCAAGGCGCAGACCGCCTTGCCGTTTCGTCTTCTTTTCTTTTCAGGCGGGGCCCCGGACATCGCTACCACTGCTTGCGCGGCGCACGCGCGCCATACTTACCGAACCGTAAACGGGGATGGTTAACGGAGGGTTGAGCGGCGGTCGATCAAAGCCCACTGGATAGCTACCGGATGGCAATTCCGTTGGACAGGCGCGCAGCAAAGCGCTAATCGCATCAGCCATGCATGCGGGATCCCCAGACAAGAAGCGGCTCGATGGGCAGGCTTCGATCGCCTCGGCGCTTAGAACGGTAGCGACCGAGCAGGCCGGTGTCGCGGCGCTGGCGGCCGCGCTCGAAAACGGATTGACCGAACCGTTCGCGCGCGCCGTCGATATGGTGTCGCATATCGCTGGCCGCGTCATCGTCACCGGCGTCGGCAAGAGCGGCCATATCGGCTCAAAGATCGCGGCAACGCTCGCCTCGACCGGCACGCCGGCTTTCTTCGTCCATTCTGCCGAAGCCAATCATGGCGACCTCGGCATGATCGCCAGGGACGACGCCATCATCGCCATCTCGTGGTCGGGCGAGAGCCGCGAGCTCAAGGGCATCATCGCCTATTCCAGGCGCTTCTCGATTCCGCTGATCGCAGTCACCGCCGGAGAGCGATCGGCGCTAGCGCGGGCGGCCGATGTGGTGCTTTTGCTGCCGCGCGCGCCGGAAGCCTGCCCGCACGGCCTGGCGCCGACGACATCGACGCTGCTGCAACTGGTGATCGGCGATGCACTGGCCATCGCGCTGCTCGAAGCGCGCGGCTTCACGCCGGATCATTTCCGCACCTTCCATCCCGGTGGGCAACTTGGCGCCAATCTGACGCAGATCCGCGAGATCATGCATGTCGGCGACAGGCTGCCGCTGGTGCCTTCCGGCACTGGAATGCACGAAGCGATCCTCGAATTGTCGCGCAAGGGGTTTGGCTGCGTGGCGATAACCGATGCGGATGGTGCGCTGATCGGCATCATCACCGACGGCGACATCAGGCGCCACATCGGCAGCAATCTTCTGGCGATGAGCGTCGATCAGGTCATGACCAAGGAGCCGAAGACGGCCGGATCGGATACGCTGGTGGCGACCGCGCTGCAGACGATCAACAGTTCGACCATCTCCAGCCTGATGGTTGTCGAAGGCAGACGGCCGGTCGGACTTGTCCATCTGCACGACCTGCTGCGCATCGGCGCAGCTTGAGCTCGCCTGAGCGAATTTCGAAACTGAGAGACATCAGGCCTGTTTGAAAAGTCGCCTGCCGAGATGGTCGGATCAGTCCAGGACCGCCTCGACCGTCAGTTCCAGATCGGTGTCGGCCGCGCCCGTCACGCGCACCTGCGTGCCGGCCGGCAGGTCGGGGCCGGAGACGCGCCATAGCGTGTCGCCCAGCTTTATGCGGCCGCGGCCGTCCCTGATCGGCTCGTCCAGGGTGGCCATCCTGCCGATCATCTGTGCGCCGCGGCGGTTGAGCAGTGGCTGATCGGTGCCATCATCGCGCCCACCCACCAGTCTCTTGCCGACATAGGTTGAAACCAGCGACATCGCCAGGAAGGCGAGAACCTGGATCTGCCAGGTCCAGAAGTCCGCGTCCCAGATGAGCAGGGACACCACGCCGATCAGCAGAGCGGCGATGCCGATCCACAGCATGAATATGCCCGGTGCGATGACCTCCATCACCAGGAGGACGAAGCCGAGAACCATCCAAACCCAGGGGCCGAGTTCGGAAATGATGCGTTCGAACATGGCCTCAGGTCTCGCTGGGACGAACCACGGGCGGGCGTGCAGCCTGCCGCGTGGTGCCGGCAGTGCCCTCGCTGCCGAAAACTTCCTTGGCGATCGCGCCGATGCCGCCGAGCGTGCCGATCAATGACGAAGCTTCCATAGGCATCAGCACGACCTTGCTGTTTGTGGCGGAGCCGATCCTGGTCAGTGCTTCGGTGTATTTCAGCGCAACGAAGTAGTTGAGCGCCTGCACGTCGCCCTTGGCGATCGCTTCCGACACCACTTGCGTGGCGCGGGCCTCGGCCTCGGCCGAGCGTTCGCGCGCCTCGGCGTCGCGGAAGGCGGCTTCCTTGCGGCCCTCGGCTTCCAGGATCTGCGACTGCTTGAGGCCTTCGGCGTCGAGGATCTGCGCGCGCTTGTTGCGCTCGGCCATCATCTGGCGCCCCATCGATTCGACGAGATTGGCCGGTGGATTGATGTCCTTGATCTCGACGCGGGTGATCTTGATGCCCCAGGGATGTGCCGCCTCGTCGACGACGCGCAGCAGGCGTTCGTTGATGGCGTCGCGGTTCGACAAAAGCTCGTCGAGGTCCATCGAGCCCATCACGGTACGGATGTTGGTCATCGTCAGGTTGAGGATGGCGTTCTCCAGCCCGGCGACCTGGTAGGCGGCCTGCGCCGCGTTGAGCACCTGGTAGAAGGCGACGCCGTCGACGGCGACGGTGGCGTTGTCGCGGGTGATGATCTCCTGCGTCGGGACGTCGAGCACCTGCTCCATCATGTTCAATTTGGAGCCGATGCGGTCGACGAACGGCACGATGAGGTTGAGGCCGGGGCTCAATGTCCTGGTATAACGGCCAAAGCGTTCGACGGTGTAATTGTAGCCTTGCGGGATTGTCCGGATGCCTTTGAAAAGCACGAGCACGACAAGAGCGACAAGAACAAGAAGCGCGATATCGAAACCACTGAAATCCATTTGGCTCTCCCTCAGATGCCGGCCACGGAAATGTTTCAACGCAAGCGACTTCACCAAACACTTAAGTGTGTTTCAGGAACGTTACAATCAGGTGATAGTGGATTGCCGGTGCATAGAAAGCCGGTTGGCGGCGCTCGATTGTATCGGCTTCACACCCAACCCGACAGTTCGCGCCGCACCATCGCCTCGATCACCGCCATGCCCTCGGCACTGTCGTTGAGGCAGGGAATATGCGCGAACTTTTCGCCGCCGGCATGATGGAAGGTCTCGGCCGCCTCCCTGCCGATCTCGTCCAGCGTCTCGATGCAGTCGACAGAAAAGCCCGGATTGACGATGGCGATCGATCTCACGCCTTCTCCGGGCAGTTTCTCGACCGTCTTGTCGGTGTAGGGCTGCAGCCACTCCTGCGCGCCGAAGCGCGACTGGAACGTGGTGATCAGCTTCTTCTCATCCCAGCCGAGCTTTTCCCGCAGCAGCCGGGTCGTCTCAAGGCAATGGGCCTGATAGGGATCGCCCTTGTCGGAATAGGGCTTCGGAATGCCGTGATAGGAGGCAATGACCATTTCCGGCTCGAAATCAAGCGTCGCCAGATGGCGCTCGATCGAACGGGCAAGCGCCTCGATATAGACCGGTTCGGCATAGTAGGGCGGCACGCTGCGGATCGCCGGGGCGCGGCGCATCTTCATCAGCGCGCGAAACAACTGGTCGTTGGCGGTCGCGGTCGTGGTCGCGGAATATTGCGGATAAAGCGGAAAAGACAGAATGCGGTCGCAGCCCTGCGCGACCAGCCCTTTGGCGACGCTCTCGGTCGAAGGATTGCCGTAACGCATTGCCCAGTCGACGCTGACGCCGGGCAGGTCGCGCAGCGCCTCGGTCAGCTTTTCGCTCTGAGCGCGGGTGTAGGTGCGCAGCGGCGACTCGTCACGCTGCCGGTTCCAGATCCTGGCATAGTTGGCGCCCGACTTCTTCGGCCGCGTGGTGAGAACCAGCCCGTAGAGGATCGGGTACCAGATCGCCTTGTTGAGTTCGATGACGCGCGGATCGGACAGGAATTCCCTGAGATAGCGCCACATCGGCTTGAATTCCGTGCCGTCGGGCGTGCCGAGATTAACCAGCATGACGCCGATCCTGCCCGCCCCGACCGGCGGCTGTCCTGCCGGCAGCGGGTCGAGGACCGTCGCGGCCTTGGGATCGGCAGGGTTGGAAGGCGTCATAAGGGATCTCCGGACACCGCGCGAAACTAGCGATGCCGCGCCGGTTTTCAATGCAGCGTCTGGCCGCACCTTACCTTGGCTGGGGAGGCTAAAGCCGAAAACCCGCCCGGTTTGCCGGACGGGTCTTCCAACAATGACAGAAGAATTCAGTTTGCGGCCGGGATGGTCAAGGTTGCGCCGACCGGAAGGCGGCGCGGCTCGTAGTCCTGGTTGGCGTCGGAGATCGTTTTCCACCTGGCGCCATCGCCATAGGCCTTTTCCGCCAAATCCCAATAGGTGTCGCCGGCAACGATCACATGGCTGCTTTCGGCCGGCTTTGCCGGCTCGGCAGGCGCAGCCTCCGCTGGTGCCGGCGCTGCCGGGGCGGGTTCCGTCGGCACGGCTGGCGGTGTCGTGGCAATATCGTCCGAACCGGCCGGCGGTTCGGGCATCGCCGGCTCCGCAGTCGTGGCTGGAGCCGTTTCTGCCGGTTTTGCGGGCTCGGCCGGAGCGGGAGCCTCGGCCGGCTTCGCCGGTTCCTGGGCCGATTGCTGGGCTGATTGCTGGGCCGGTTCCGCCGCGGCGGCGGCTGTGATTTCGGTGATGCGGCCCTCGAGCTTCGGCGTATAGGGCCGATGCGCGCCGAGGTAATCGGCGACCACCTGCTCGAGGCCCGGACCGTAATCGTAGGCGTTTTTGGCCTTGTCGGCGAACACCTTGTAGCCGTCGCCGCCCTGGCGCACATAGTTGTTGGTCGCGACCAGGTAGTCCTTGTCCGGATTGATCGGCGTCCACGCGCCGCCCTCCATGACTTCGACCGACTTGACGCGCCCGGCATTCGCGGCAGCCGATTTGTCGAATGAATATTTCAGGCCGGCAACCTGCGGGAAGCGGCCGGCGCCGTCCTCGATCTGGCTGAGACCATTCTCGAGCCCGGCAACCAGATCCTTGCCGGAAATCTGGAAGGTCGCCACCGTGTTCTGGAACGGCAGCACGTTCAGCACCTCGCCCATGGTGACGGTACCCTGGTCGATCGAAGCGCGCAGACCGCCGCCATTCGTGATGACGATCTCGACACCCTGGTCCTTGACGCGGTCGAGGACGGCATCGGAGACAAGATTGCCCATCTCGCACTCGCGGGTGCGGCAGTTCTCGCGGCTGCCGTCGATCGCCTTGGTGGTTTCGGCGACCTCCTTGTTCTTCAACGCCTCGATCGGCGCGCCGAGCTCCTTGATGCGGGCAAGCACGGCGGGGTCTGGCGTGATCGACTTGTCGAGGTAGATCGGGTCGCCGCTGGCTTGCTTGACGACGCCATTGTCGTCGAACACGACCTTGAACTCGCCGAGATACTTCGAATAGGACGCCGCCTGGACGACCGGCACCTTGTAGCCGTCCGGATTGTCGACCATCGTCGGGTAGGGGCCTTCAGCCTTGGGGTCGGTGTTGGACAGCAGCGAATGGCTGTGGCCGCCAACCACCACGTCGACACCCGGGATCTTGGCGATGACGTCACGCTCGCGCTTGTAACCAATATGGGTGACCGCGATGATCTTGTTGACGCCTTCTCCCTTCAGCCTCTCGACCTCTGATGTGATCAACTTGACGTCGTCCTCGATCGTGACGTTAGGGCCTGGCGAAGCCAGCTCCGGCGTGTCGTTGGTGACCGCGCCGACGACGCCGATCTTCTGGCCGCCGACCTCGATCACAACAGACGGTTTCACGCGGTCACCGAGCTTGGATTGCGCGTTGGCCTTCACATTGGCGCCGAGCACCGGAAACTTGATCATATCCAGGAACGGCGCCAGCGCCGCCTCGCCGTCGTCGAACTCGTGATTGCCGACCGCCAAGGCGTCGAATTTCATCTGGTTGAGGAATTCGCCTTCGGTCTTGCCCTTGTAGGTCGTGTAGAACAGCGAACCCTGGAAATTATCGCCGGCGCTGAGCAGCAGCACATTCTGGCCTTCCAGCTTCTTGCGCTGCTGGGCGATCGCCGTGATCAGCCGCGCCGCGCCGCCGGTGCACTCGCCCTTGGTCTCCTCTTCGGCCGAGCAGGTCGATTCATATTTGTTGTTGCTTTCGATGCGGCTGTGCCAGTCGTTGATGTGCAGGATGTTCAGCGTGTAGTCGGCAAAGGACATGCCGGTCGACAGGCCAAGCGTAGACGCCGACAGGGCGGCAATGGCGGCGATCTTCTTCATCTTCGTCTCCCGGATGACCTGTTTAACGCCCTCGCTCGACTGGAACATAACAGCCGGCTTTTCGCCCATGTTCACATCGCGTTTTAGCCGATGCAAGCGGAATCGGGCCCAGCTTTGCCGGCACAAAAAGACGGCGGCCTCAAGCCGCCGTCCTTTGCAAAAGCAGTTCAGTATGGGCTCAGGTGCGTCGCGTCAGCACAAAGTTCTGCCCGCTCACGCTGGTGCAATTAAGCTGCGAGGTGGAGATCAACAAGCAGTTGAAGCTGATCGGCGTCTGGCGGATCAGCGAAGTGCCCTGGATTTGGACCGAGGTGCCGCCGGTCATGGCGTAGCTGCCGTCGGCAAGCTTCTGGCCGGTGTCGGTGGCGACGGTCTTGAAGCTGCCGCCGGCGAAGGTCGACAGGCCCGTGCCCTGCGCGTCGATCCATGAGCCTTCGACCGGACTCCGCGTGGCCGATGGCGGCCCGCCCGGGCCGGCGGTGGTGCACGCCGCCAAGGCGGCAGCCGCCGCGACAACGCCGGCCGAAAACAATTTGCGCGCAATCGTCATCATCAAGATCCTCTCCTCTCGCATTGGCCCGAAAATCGATGCGATTTTTCGGAAAGCACGATGCGTACACTCGAACCGCCAGAGCGTACTTTGTGCGTCCAAATGGATGCACGTCGCTCCAGGCCGCCTTCCTTCAATCGCCCGATTTCCAGACGATTGCAAGGCAGTGAGACATTGCTTTCGAACGAGGATGCTGAACTATCGAACGAGGATGTTGCGGAATTGCCATGGGTCGTTTTTGTCGAGGTCTTCCGGGAACAGCCCAGGGCGGTTGTCGAGCGGCGTCCAGTCGGTGTAGTAGCCCTTGACCGGCCCGAGATAGGGCGACTGCACTTCCAGGCAGCGCCTGTAGTCCATCTCGTCCGCCTCGACGATGCCGGCCTCGGGATTTTCCAGCGCCCAGACCATGCCCGCCAGCACTGCCGACGTGACCTGCATGCCCGTGGCGTTCTGATAAGGCGCCAGCTTGCGCGCCTCCGCCAGCGACAGCTGCGAGCCGTACCAATAGGCGTTCTTGTCGTGGCCGTAGAGCAGCACGCCGAGCTCGTCGACGCCGTCGACCAGTTCGTTCTTATCGAGCACGTGATGCACCGGTTGTGCCTTGCCGGCGGCGCCGAACATCTCGTGCAGCGACAGCACGGCGTCGTTGCAGGGATGGTAGGCGTAGTGGCAGGTCGGGCGATATTGGACCTTGCCCTTCTTGCCGCGCAGGGTGAAGAAGTCGGCGATCGAGATCGACTCGTTGTGGGTCACCAGGAAGCCATATTGCGGGCCCGGCGTCGGGCACCAGCTGAGCACACGCGTGTTGGCGCCCGGCTGCTCCAGATAGATTGCGGCCTTCGAGCCATGCTTGTGCTTCTTGCCGTTCTTCGGCATCCACGTCTCATGCGTGCCCCAGCCGAGCTCGGCCGGTTGAAGCCCTTCCGAGATGAATCCTTCGACCGACCAGGTATTCCAGAACACGTTCATCGGCTTCGGCTTCTTGGTGCGCTGTGTGTCGCGCTCGGCGATGTGGATACCCTTGACGCCGGCCTTCTTCATCAGCCTGGCCCAAGCTTCGCGATCGTGCTGCGCGGGCTCGGAGAACTCGAGGCCAAGATCGGTGGCGAGGTTGACCAGCGCCTGCTTGACGAACCACGAGACCATGCCTGGGTTGGCGCCGCAGGTGGAGATTGCGGTCGCCCCGCCGGGGTGCGCGCGCTTTTCTTCGATCATGGATTCGCGCAGCGCATAATTGGTGCGGCTGCCAGTGTCGGCCTTGGTGTCGAAATAGAAGCCGAGCCATGGCTCGACGACGGTGTCGATGTAAAGCACGCCCAGCTTGCGACAGAGCCGCATCAAATCCACGGAGCCGGTGTCGACCGACAGGTTGACGCAAAAGCCCTGGCCACCGCCTTTGGTCAGCAGCGGCGTCAAAAGCTTCTTGTAGTTCTTGCTGGTCACCGCATCCTGCATGAAGGTGATGTCGCGCTCGTCGAGCAGCTTGCGATCGGTATCGCGTGGGTCGATGACCGTCATGCGCGACTTATCGAACTTGAAATGGCGCTCAATCAGCGGCAGCGTTCCCCGTCCGATCGAGCCGAAGCCGATCATCACGACAGGGCCGGTGATCTCACCGTAAACGGGCCAGTTTTCATTCGCCATTTTATCGATTACTCCCTCAGATAGGCTGAAAAGCCGGGCAAACAGACGCAAAGCGGAGCATTTTTTTGCCCGACCGCCACGCGCTACAACCACAGATCATTGTCATAAACCAGCGAAAAGCCGCGAGCTACGCCGCATTCGTCATGTGGTTAAGGAGACGATCAGCCGCTGACGGCCGGCCGTCATTCCCCTGTTGTCGAGTTGGCCCTTGTAGTCGAGTTGGGCGAAGTCGAGCGCCAGCAATGGCGCGGCGAAAGATGCGGCGAGCACCAGTTCTCATCGATGGTTCCCGATCTCGGTCCCGTTCCGGTGACACTCGGTAAGCGCCACAGCCTCGGTCGCGAGGCCGAACACCCTGCGCATACGCCGATCCATTCACCCTCGCGGCAGATCGTGCGAGGTCACATCGGCGATTGCCTTGTTGACCCGGATCATCTCGATTTTCTCGCCGGGACGCATTATGCCGATCACCGGTTCGATGTCGGGACAGCCATTTTTGCGGCATGCCAGCTCCGTGACGGACACGACGACATCGTCATCGAGCCCGCAAGCCTTGCGAACCCAGACCTTGATCTGGCTGGTCTTCTCCGGAACGGCAAACCCGCGCGGGGCGAGTGGGTTCGCGAGACGATTCACTTACAATCCCGTTCCGAAGACCAAGGCGCCCGGCCAGACCAACGGGATAAAGGACGCGCGCTGCCGTCGGCCTTGCCGAACCTATGCATTCAGCGCCACCAGCGTGTCCATTTCGACACGGCATTTGAGGAAGCCGTCTTCAATCAGGCCTTTGGGCAGGTTGCGGCCGATAAAAACCAGGCGGCTGACGCGCTTCTCCCCCGCTTTCCAGGGGCGCTGGTGGTCGCCTTCGAGCAGCATGTGGACGGCCTGAACGACAAAGCGGTCTTCATCGCCCTTGAACGCCAGGATGCCTTTCATGCGCAGCATGTCGATGCCGAATTTCTGTGTGATCATCTGGATCCACGGCAAGAATTTGCGCGGATCGATCGAAGCTTCCGTGACGAGAGAGAAGCTGGTGACGTGATCGTCATGCACATGGTCGTGGCCCGCATCGAGAAAGTCCGGCTCGACTTCGAGGACACGGTTCAGATCGAACGCGCCGCGACCCAGAACCTCGTCGAGTGGAACGTTGCAACGTATGGAATGCTTGATCGCAGCCGTCGGGTTGATCCTGCGAATGCGCGCCTCCACTGCCTTGAGTTCGGCCTGCGCCACCAGGTCCGTCTTGTTCAGTATGACGATATCGGCGAAGGCGAGTTGCTCCTGCGCCTCATGCGCATTATCCAGTTCGCCGAGGAGATGCTTGGCATCGGCGACGGTGATGATCGCGTCGAGTGTCGTCTTCTGCCTCACATCGTGGTCGACGAAGAAGGTCTGGGCGACGGGGGCGGGATCGGCAAGGCCGGTCGTCTCGATCAGGATGGCGTCGAAACGGTCTCTGCGCTGCATCAAGCTCTCAATGATCCGGATCAGGTCGCCGCGCACCGTGCAGCAGATGCAGCCGTTGTTCATCTCGAAGACTTCTTCGTCGGTATCGACGATGAGGTCGTTGTCGATGCCAATCTCGCCGAACTCGTTGACGATCACGGCGTAACGCTTGCCGTGCTGTTCGGACAGGATGCGGTTGAGCAGCGTCGTCTTGCCGGCGCCGAGGTAGCCGGTAAGAACCGTGACGGGCATTTTCTGGGAGGCTCAAGCGGCATAGTCGTCTCCGGATGTTGGATTGTTGCGGATTCAGCTGGGTCAGGCGCGAGCCGATTGGATCGCCCGTAGACGGAAGGCCGGCGCCTGTTCAATGCGCGCAAGCCTCGCACAGACCCGAAAGCTCCACCGTGGCCGAGTTGGTTTGGAAGCCCTGCCGTCGGGCAATGCGGCGCAGCACGCGCTCCAATCCGGGGTCATGAACCTCACTTGCCCGCCCGCAATTCGCGCAGATTGCAAAGGCGGCGCGCCCATGGGTGCCGCAGTCGCTGTGGACGCAGAGCGCAAACGCGCTCAGGCTCTCAATCCGGTGAACCAGGCCCTGCTCGACGAGCCGATCCAGAGCGCGATAGATCTGTAGCGGTGAGCGGAGCCCTTCCTGGCGAAGAAGTCCAAGCAGTTCATAGGCCCCCATCGGCCTCTCGGAGCGCGTCAGCGCGTCGAGTACCAGCTGCTGGTTGCGTCCAGGCATCCGCTGTTCCCTCGTATTCCAGGCAGTTTCGAGCACAATGGCGGGCGTCGGTTATAGTATAACATTTTGGATTGACGAGCGTGATAACATAACATAACGGATCGTCAAGAGCGGGGCTGACTTCGATGGCTCCCGCGGAGATGGATCGAATGGCTGCCTGCGTGATCTTTCAAGACCTGACACTTCAAATCCTGACGCTGGGCCACAACAGCCATCCCGCCGCCTCGATGGGATCGTGCAGGACGACGATCATTTGTCGGCGGGCACGATCCACATTCCCTTTTATCTCTGCCGGGGCGCGCGGCTGCTCGCCACGCGTCCGGCGCATCTCCCACAGAACCGCTTGAACAAAGGAGTCGATCGAATGTCCAGGACGCTAAAACTCGCCGTCGTGATAGGCGCTATAACATCGTTGCCAATCGCTCCGTCGGTGGCCGCTGCCGAGAACCTCAGGGTTGTCGCCAGTTTCTCGATCATCGCCGATTTCGCGAAGAATGTCGGCGGCGATCGTGTCGACATCATCACGCTGGTCGGCCCGAATGGCGACGCCCATGTCTACGAACCGAAACCGGCCGACGCGGCAACCGTCGGTTCGGCCGACGTGGTGCTGGTCAACGGCCTCCAGTTCGAGGGTTTCCTCCAGCGTCTCGTCGAGGCGAGCGCCACGAAGGCGCCGATCGTGGAATTGACCAAAGGCAGCGAGGTGTTGCGCAACGCCGAGGAAGAAGGTCACCACGATCAGGATCAAGCCGCCGAGGGCGGGGGAGAGCACGCCGCGGCGGAAGAGGGCCATGAGGAAGGGCACCATCATCACGGCGAGTCCGATCCCCATGCATGGCAGTCCGTGCACAATGCCGAACTCTATGTGAAGAACATCGCCGATGCCTTCTGCGCCGCCGATGCAGCCGGCTGCGACACTTATCGGGCCAATGCCGAATCATACGGCCAGCAGCTCGAGGCACTGGAAGCGGAGATCAAAGCTGCCGTAGCTGAGATCCCCGAGGCCAAGCGCACGATCATCACTTCCCACGACGCCTATGGCTATTTCGAACACGAATACGGCATAAAATTCCTGGCACCGGAGGGCGTCTCCACCGAATCCGAGGCTTCAGCCTCCGACGTCGCGGCCCTGATCAAACAGATCAGGCAAGACAAGGCTTCGGCAATCTTCGTCGAGAACGTCACCAATCCGCGCCTGATCGAGCAGATCGCCAGCGAGACGGGCCTGAAAGTCGGCGGTGAGCTCTACTCCGACGCCCTGTCGGATAAGAACGGTCCGGCTGCGACCTATCTCGAGATGATGCGGCACAACATCACGACGATCAAAGGCGCGATCATCGGAAGCTGACCGCCAGCCCTGTGATGGAAAGGCGGAGCAATCCGCCTCTTCGTCGATCACAACGAGTTATGTAATAACATTCAAGGAGAATACCGTGAGGACAAATTGGGCGTCAGCCACGGCCATCGCGCTGCTTGTGTCCCTATCAACAAGTGCTGCCCATGCCGAGGAGGTGACCGCATGGCGCCTCTTCATCTCGGATCACGCGGACCCGAAGGTGACCGTAGTCGATGCGATCGATGGCCAAAAGGACGCTTGAGATCAAAGGGCCGGCGTCGCTCCATCGCAGCGAAAGCGGCAGCACCGTGTTTGCCGTGCAGGGCTCGGCCGGCGTCGTTGCCGGGATCGCGAGCGGCATTTCCTTCGAGGACCACGGCGAGCACGGCGATATCGACGTCGAAGCGCCAAAACTTGCCGGCGTCGAGATCACAGGCAAGAAGCCGTCGCATTTCGTCGAGCATGACGGAGACTTCGCCGTTTTTTTCGACGGCGAGGGTGTCGTGCGCATCATCTCCGAGAAGTCGGTCCTGGAAGGCAAGCCGGATTTCAGGGCAGTGAAGACCGACGCGCCGCAGCACGGCGTCGCAGTCGCCTATGGCTCCCATGTCCTCCTGTCGGAGCCGAACAGGGAAAAGCCGGACGAACTCCCGGTCGGCATCAGGGTCGCTGACAAGGCCGGCGCGCCGATCGGCGGCATCCACGCCTGCCCAGACCTCCACGGCGAGGCGTCTTCCGGCAATATCCTGGCTTTCGCCTGCGCGACCGGCCTGCTTGTCGTCAGCCATGGCGACGGCAGCCCGGCGATCCGTCATCTGCCCTATGCCGACAGCCTGCCGGATGGCAAAACCACGACGCTGATCGGCGGCAGAGGCCTGCAATATTTCCTCGGCAACTACGGCGCCGACAAGGTGGTGCTGATCGATCCGACGATCGAGAGCGACGCATTCCGGCTGATCAACCTTCCGACGCGCCGCGTGCATTTCGCGGTCGACCCCGTTCGTGCCAAGTTCGCCTACGTCTTCACCGAGGACGGCCAGCTTCACCAGCTCGACGTGGTGAAGGGGGAGATCGCAAACTCGCTCAAGCTGACTGCCCCCTATTCGATGGACGGTCACTGGAGCGATCCGAGGCCGCGTGTCGCGGTCGCCGGCGACAAGATCGTGGTCACTGACCCACTGCAAGGCGTGCTGCATCTCGTTGACGCGACGTCGTTCGAGAAAACCGGCGACATTGCCGTCGAAGGCAAGCCCTTCGACATCGTTTCCGTCGGCGGCTCGGGTCAGACCCACGAAGGCGAATAGTCGCTCCTCCCAAGCGGCTGCCGCGCGTCCGGCCCATTCTTTTTCGGGCCGGACGCATCCAACTCGCAAGGGAAACCATGCGTGAGATACAGCACTGGGCGCGTCGTCCGGCACCGATTGCGTTTCAGCCCAGCCGTGCCGGGATCAGTCCGCGCAGTGAATTGCCGACGAACAGCGCTTTGGCCGACTTCAGATCATCCAGGCTGTAGATTGCCTCGCGGGCGCGGCCTTCGTCCAGCAATTCGCAGCGCAATACACCAGGCAGCAAGCCGCAATCGAGCCGCGGTGTTGCCAACGCGCCGTCGCCGAAATCGGCGAAGAGATTGGTGATCGTGCCCTCACAGATTTCGCCGCGCTCGTTGGCCAGCAGAACCTCGTCGGCCCGATTGATCAGATATTCGGCGCGCGCCCGCTGATAGATGTCCCGGCGGCTCGTCTTGTGGCGCAGCAGCGTGTCGCTTGAATCAAGCCGCACCCGCGCCAGTTGCAGCCTCCAGACCTTGTCGGCTGCGTGCGGCTCATAAGGCAGCGCCGAGACAGTCACCTTGCCGCTGCGCGACAGGGCCAGGCGGGTGCGCAAGGCTATGTCCGGCCGGTCGACGGCGTTCTTGAGCATCTCGCCGACCTTCTGCGGATCGCAGGCAAAACCCAGTTCGGCCGCCGAGCCATAAAGGCGTGCCAAATGGCGGTCGAAACGGAGGAAGCCCTGGCCCGGCTGCCAGCGCATGGTTTCGATCAGCTCGAAATCGGCGGTGTTCCCGTCGCGTAGCGCGCTTTCAGCAGGCACTCCTGATACTCCTCCTCGGCCGTCGAATCGAAGACGACGCCGCCGCCGACATTGTAGACGGCCTCGCCGCTGGAAAAGAGCGATATGGTGCGGATCGCCACCGAAAAGCGCATCGTGCCGCCGGGCGCGATCCAGCCGATGGCGCCGCAATAGACGTCGCGCGGCGTGGCTTCCAGATCGTGCAGGATTTCCATGGCGCGGATTTTCGGGGCGCCGGTGATCGATCCGCATGGAAACAGCGCAGCGAATATCCGGCGGATGGTGAGGTCGGGCAACAGCTTGGCCCGCACGCGGCTCACCATCTGGTGGACGGTTGGGTAGCTCTCGATGCGGAAAAGCTCCGGCACCTCCAGCGTGCCGACTTCGCTGATCAGCGAAATGTCGTTGCGCAGGAGATCGACGATCATCCGGTTCTCAGCCTGGTTCTTCTCGTCATTGAGCAAGAACGTCTTCAGCCGCTTGTCCTCCGCCTTGGTCGCGCCGCGCGGGGCGGTGCCCTTCATCGGATGCGTCTCGATCATGCCTGCGGCGTCGATCTCGAAGAACAGTTCCGGCGAACGCGACAAGACGACCGGATCGCCGAGCGCGATCAGCGCGCCGTATTTCACCGGCTGGCGCTCCGTCAGCGCGTCGAAGGCGGCCAGCGGATCGCCCGACCATTGCGCATGAACCGGAAAGGTCAGATTGCCCTGATAGCAATCACCCTTGCGAATGTGATTGTGGAGTCGGGCAAAGCGTTTTGCGTAGTCTTCCGAAGTCCAGGCGGCCCTGGCGTTGAAGATCGGGCCGTTGGTCGACGGCGCGTTGCCGGGCACAACCGGCTGTTCGACAGGCGCGTCGAAGATCCCCAGGCAGACAAGCGGGGCGCGGCGTCCGCCCGGCAGCAGCGGAACGAGCTTCGGTTCGAGCAGGTAGCCGGCCTCGTAGGAGAAATAGCCGGCCAGCCATTTGCCGGCGTCATGCGCGGCCTGCGCAATGTCCAGCGCCGGCAGGAAATCCTCTGCCTCATGCGCCACGATGATGTCGGCCGGCTGGTCGAAGACGAGCTGATGAGCGCGCTCGTCATTTCGAAAAATTGCAGAGGGCAGGGGCATGGGACTCGGATGCTGCGATCGATGACGCCAGCTATCGCTCTATATGGCGGCTCGATCGCGCGCAATCGAGAGACCGGCGTCTCAAGACGCAAACGCAGCTAGTGCAAAAGCAAACCGGCGGCACCTCGCGGGCGTCGCCGGTCCCTTATGTGCTCGATGCCGGCAGGCAATTCAGGTGTTGCTCCCGGTCCCCGCGGTCGGGAAGCGGCGCGCGAATTCCTCCTCATCGCCGGCGGCAAGCAGTTTCGCCTGCTCGATCCAGCGCTCACGCTCGATGCGGCCGTCGAAGTTCAACGTCTCCTCGATCCGCTTGACGTCGGCGGCCGTCCAGGCGGCGATTTGCGCATAGGTTGTGACTCCGAGCCCGTGGAGCAATCGCTCGTTGGCCGGACCGATGCCGATCAGGCGTCGCAGATTGCTGGCTTTGCCCACCGCCGCCTTTGTTGTCGCGGCTTTCTTTGCCGCTGGCGCAGCGCTCTTTGGTGCAGCACTCGTTGTCGATGCGGGAGGTTTTGGCGCACTTGCCGGCGACGCACTTGCCTGCGAGGGACTCGTTTTCGATGCACTGGCCTTCGGCGCGGCTGCCGCCTTCGCGGCCGCCGGTTTCTTGGAAGTGGTCTTTGCTGGCCCGGACTTTGCTGGCCCGGACTTTGCTGGCGCGGTCTTTGCTGACCCGGTCTTGGCGGGCGTCGTTTTGGCCGGCGTCGTATTGGCCGGCGCGGATGTCGCCATCAATGCCGGCGGTGCCGGGATTGCTGCCTTTGTCGCGCCGGTCTTGGTGCCTTGTGCCTCTCCCAACTGGCGCTCCAGGTCGGCGCGGGCGCCGCGGCATACTTCCAGCTCACGGGTGAGGCGGTCGGCGTCGGCGCGTACCCTGTCGCGCTCGCTGCGGGTGCGGTCCATGTCACCGCGCAGGCTGTCGAGATCGCCACGCGGGCGTCCCCAGATGAACCAGCCAACCAACACACCTGCTAGGAACGCCAGGAGCATGTAGAAAAAAGTGCCCATTGTCTCTCTCCAGTCCGATCCATCTGCCGTGGCCTGGGACCTTGGCACAAGGACCATTCAATGGTGGCTCCGCTGCTCGCGGAACAGCCGGCTTAAATCGCGCTGTCGGCGACCGGCTTTCCTGCCATGGCCAACGGCGCTGTCGCAAATCGTCGAATCCCCGTGACCGGCCGAAGATTGGCCTAAGCCCGCGCCCGACTGAGCTTGAGGCGGGACGCTATCATACGGCTTCCGGAAAGCTAACGGAAAAATTCCACGGAGAGTTATTCAAGAACAGATATTTAGAGCAAGAATAGAATGGCCCCAATATGCATTGCGGCTAAACTGTTCTGTCGAACCTGGATGTTCAGCGCTGTGTGTCAATTGTCCAAAGCTTCGAGCTCGTCGATCAGCCCGCCGATCACGCCAAGTCCAATCTGCCAGAAGGCAGGATCGGTGGCATCAAGACCGAAGGGTGCCAGGAGCTCGGAATGATGCTTGGTGCCGCCGGCGCGCAGCATGGCAAAATACTTGTCCTGAAAGCCACGCTCTGCATTCTGATAGACCGCATAGAGCGAATTCACCAGGCAGTCGCCGAACGCATAGGCGTAGACGTAGAAAGGCGAATGGATGAAGTGTGGAATATAGCTCCAGAAGACCTCGTAACCCTCGCGCAGCTTGATCGCCGGCCCGAGGCTTTCCGCCTGCACCTCCAGCCAGAACTGGCCAAGTCTGTCCGATGTCAACTCGCCGTTTTTGCGCTCGGCATGCACCTTGCGCTCGAACTCGTAGAAAGCGATCTGGCGCACGACCGTGTTGATCATGTCCTCGACCTTCTGGGCAAGCATGGCCTTGCGCTCGCGCCTGTCGGTGGTCTGGTCCAGCAGCGAGCGGAAGGTGAGCATCTCGCCGAAGACGGACGCCGTCTCGGCCAGTGTCAGCGGCGTCGAGGCCATCAGCGCGCCCTGGCCTGCGGCGAGCACCTGATGTACGCCGTGGCCAAGCTCATGCGCCAGCGTCATCACGTCGCGCGGCTTGCCCATGTAGTTGAGCAGAACATAGGGATGCGCCGACGGCACGGTCGGATGCGCGAAGGCGCCAGGCGACTTGCCAGGCCTTACTGGTGCGTCGATCCAGTTGCGGTCGAAGAAAACCCGGGCAATCTCCGCCATGTCAGGTGAAAAGCGCTGATAGGCGGAAAGCACCGTGTTCTTGGCCTCGTCCCAGCCGATGATCGCTTGCGGGGTCTCCGGCAACGGCGCGTTGCGGTCCCAGTGGTTCATCACTTCCATGCCGAGCCAGCGCGCCTTCATCGCGTAGTAGCGGTGTGACAGGCGCGGGTAAGCGTCACGAACGGCTGAGGCCAGCGCATCCACCACGCTGCGCTCGACGCGATTGGCGAGATGACGCGAATCGGCGATGTCGGCGAAGCCGCGCCAGCGGTCGGAAATCTCCTTGTCCTTGGCCAGCGTGTTGGTGATCAGCGTGAACGTGCGCAGATTCTTGCGGAAGGTTGCGGCCAGCGCTTCAGAAGCCCGGCGGCGCACCTCGCCATCGGGATGCTGGAGGCGGTTCAGCGCCGGCTCCAGGGTCAGCTCTTCGCCATCGATGTCGAAGCGCAGATCGGTCATCGTCTCGTCGAACAAGCGGTTCCAGGCGCCGCGTCCGGTAATCGACTTCTCGTGGAGAAGCTGCTCGACCCGATCTTCGAGCTGGTAGGGTTTGTCCATGCGCAGATCAAGCACCCACGGCCGGTAGTGAGCGAAGGCAGGATCGGCAGCAAGCGCGGTTTCGATCGCGGCATCGTCGACAAGATTCAGTTCGAGCGCGAAAAACAGAAGATGCGCGCTGGCGTCGGTCATCTTCTCCTGAATGTCGCCATAGAGCTTGGCGCGCTGCGGATCCGCGGTGTTACCGGCGTAGATCAGTCCGGCATAGGAGACGATCCGGCCAATCAGTTCCTCCAGCGCCTCATAGGCGGCAAGCGCCTCGCCCAGCCTGCCGCTGTCGGCACGCTCCGCCTCGGCGGCGAGCGTGCCTTTCCAGCGGCTCTCGAAGCTGATGGCATCGGCGAGCGCCTTGGCGATGTCGCGTTTCAGCTCGGGGGCGTCCATGCCGGAATAGAGATCGGCGAGATCCCATTCCGGCAGATCACCAAGCTCCGCCGCGCCCTGACCGGACGCCGCCGCCGCAAGCTGCCGACCAAAAACCATGCTCATTGCCGACACTTTCCAGATTGCAAGACCTGAGAGACCGTTTGGAAACTCTACTCTGGCGGCCATCTGATGGCGTTTTCTGCGCTTCCGGTGCTCACGGACCAGCGCATGACCCTGGAAACCGATTTCGGTTTCCGGAAAGGATCATGCGCCCAACCAAAGTGTTAGAGCGTCCTTTGCGCGTCCAATGGACGCGCGGCGCTCTAATGTCCGCTGCGCGCCGGTTCTCGAAACCACCACCATATGACTCGCCAGAGCGAATTTCGAAACAGTCTCTAAGCGGTCAGCCCCAAAGATTCAAAGGGCCAAAGATTCAAAGAGGATGAGAAAGCCGGTCAAATCCTAAGGAATTCGTTCACCGGGTTTTTTGAAAGCTTATTTAGAACCCTGTGCCAGGATGATCCATAGGGTTGGATTCCCCATTGGGAAGACACAGTGGGGTGGGCATATTGGGCGAGCATCGTTGAACCAGTCATGACAGGTTCCATACTCATAGTCGATGACGATCCCGTGCAGCGCAGGCTGCTCGAGGCGGCGGTGACGAAATTCGGCCACAGCGCGATCATCACGGATGGCGGCGAGGCCGGTCTCGATGCGCTCGACGGGCCCAAGGCGCGCGACGTGTCGGTGGTCATCCTCGACCTCGTCATGCCGGGCCTCGACGGCATCGGCGTGCTGAAGGCGATGCGTGAGCGCGGCATCCAGGTTCCGGTCATCGTACAAACCGCCCAGGGCGGCATCGAAACCGTCGTTTCGGCCATGCGTCACGGTGCTTTCGATTTCGTCGTCAAGCCGGCATCTCCCGACAGGCTGCAGGCATCGATCGGCAACGCGCTCAAAGTCGAGGCGGTCGAGGGAGAAGTGAAGCGCACGTCGCGGCGGCGCGGCGGCCATCTGACCTTCAAGGACATGATCACGCACAGCCCGGCGATGGACCGGGTGATCCGTCTCGGCCAGAAGGCGGCCGCGTCCAACATCCCGATCCTTATCGAAGGCGAATCCGGGGTCGGCAAGGAGCTGGTGGCGCGCGCCATCCAGGGCAGCGGCGATCGCCGCTCAAAACCGTTCGTCACCGTCAATTGCGGCGCCATCCCCGACAATCTGGTCGAATCGATCCTGTTCGGCCACGAGAAGGGCTCGTTCACCGGCGCCACCGAAAAACACACCGGCAAGTTCGTCGAGGCGCATTCGGGCACGCTCTTCCTCGACGAGATCGGCGACCTGCCGCTCGACGTGCAGGTCAAGCTGCTGCGCGCCGTGCAGGACGGTGAGGTCGATCCGGTCGGCGGGCGTTCGACCGTCAGGGTCGACATCAGGCTGATCTCGGCGACACACCGCAATCTTCTGCAGCAGGTCAAGGACGGCAAGTTCCGCGAGGATCTGTTCTACCGCCTGAACGTCTATCCGATCTTCGTCCCGCCGCTGCGCGACCGTCGCGACGACATTCCCTATTTGGTCGAGCATTTTCTGGAGAAGGTCGCGCCCACCGGTCCACGTCATCGCCTGCACGGCATTTCGGCCGCGGCGCTCGCCATGCTGCAGGCCTACGACTGGCCGGGAAATATCCGCCAGCTAGAAAACGCCGTCTTCCGGGCCTCGGTGCTTTGTGAAGGCGATCTGCTGACCGAAGAGGAGTTTCCGCAGATCCGGGCGCAGGTCGAGGGCACCGTCAACCTCGATGCGCATGGCGCGCTGCCCGCGTTGCCTTTGGTCACCGAGCCGCTTGGCGAGGATAACGGCATCGCTGTAGCCGAGCTCGATCCGCCAGCCAGGCCGCAGCCTCGCTTCGGCACGCTGCGGGCGCTGGACGAACGCGGCAATGTGCGGGCGCTGGCCGATGTCGAACTCGAAATGATCAAGCTCGCCATCGACCATTATAGCGGCCAGATGAGCGAAGTTGCCCGCCGCCTCGGCATCGGCCGCTCGACGCTCTACAGGAAGCTCAAGGAATATGGCATCGATCCGGAAACGGGCCGTATCGACCGGCTTGCTTCCTGACAGGCAAGCCCGGACCAGCTTGCCAACCTGGCATCAGGACAATCGACAGTCGTCGAATCGGGCGTGACGCGGTCGGGCGATGCGCTTGCCGGCAGTGTTCACGCATTGAAGCGTCTGGTAACAGATCGTGTTCAGGCAAAGCCCAAAACATGATCTAAACCAGCAGTTTACCAAGAAACCCCGTGCAATATTTTTGACGGGATATCGCCACGGTGTTACCGCATTTCGGCTTCAATAAGCGATGATTAACCATTAGGATCGATATTCGGATGTGAACACCACCGCATCCGTTGGTCAAATCCGGGGACAAACGGCAGCCTGCAAGGCCTTTTGATTTGAACAAAGTCGAACGACACACAAACGGGCGGCACTATCACATGAGCGCCTGGCCGAGATGGCTGGCAGCGGTGATTCTCGCCTTTGGCTTCCTTACAGCGGCTGCGACCGGCGCCAGCGCCCAGACACGTTCGCTGAAACTCTTCAACCTGCACACCAAAGAGAAGGCGGAGATCGTCTTCAAGCGCGGCGGCCGCTACGATCAGGCGGGTCTGAAAAAGATCAACGTCATCCTGCGCGACTGGCGCCGCAACGAGCCGACCAAGATGGATCCGCGCCTGCTCGACCTGGTCTGGGAGGCTTACCGGCAGAGCGGCGCCCGCGACTATATCCAGGTCGTGTGCGGTTATCGCTCGTCGTCGACGAACTCGATGCTGCGCAGCCGCAGCAGGGGCGTTGCCAAGAAAAGCCAGCATACGCTCGGCAAGGCCATGGACTTCTACATTCCCGGCGTGCCGCTGAAGAAACTGCGCGACATCGGTCTGCGGATGCAGGGTGGTGGCGTCGGTTATTATCCGAGGTCCGGCTCGCCCTTTGTCCACATGGATGTCGGCAATGTGCGGCACTGGCCTGGCATCAGCCGCCAGGAACTGGCGCGCGTGTTCCCCAACGGCAAGACGCTGCATGTGCCGAGCGACGGCAAGCCGTTGCCCGGCTATTCACAGGCGCTCGCCTCGTACAAGGCGCGGAAGGGCGCCGGCGCTCCCGCCATCGAAATGGCCAGCGCAGGTGGCGGTGCCAAAAGAACCGGCGGTCTGCTGGCGGCTTTCTTCGGCGGCGGTGAAGACGAGGCCGATGACAGCGCCGATGTGGTGGCCGCGCCAACGCCGAAGTCAACCAATGTGAAGGCGGCGAGCGTGAAGCTGGCGATTGCCAAGCCGGCACCGGCCGCCAGGAACAGCAAGCTTCCGGGCATTGCCATCGTGTCGCCTGAGGATGCGAAGCGCGCCGAGATTCCGCAAATCGCCGATGCCCCTGCTCCGGAACCGGAGGAGGACACGCCGGAAACGATCATCGCGGCGCTGCCGGCGCGCAGCGTGCCGCTGCCCGATTTCGCCCCGCGTCCGAAGGCCGATGTCGCTCAGCCGCCCGAAAACGTTCCGTTCGGCGTGGCGGATGCCACCGCCACCACCGAACAGGCGGTGACGACCGCGCAAGCGCCGGCGAACGCTCCCTTCGGCATGGCCGAACCGTCCGTTGTCGCCGATGCGGCGCAGGTTGCCGCCAACAACATTCCGTTGCCGACCTGGCGCCCCAATCACTCGTTGCCGGCCGACCTTGCAGCGGCCGACCTTGCGCCCCAGGACAAGGCTGTGCTTCTGGCGCTGGCGGATACGGCCGGGCACGGCAAGACCGCTACCGATGTGTTCTCGGTGCTGCCGTCGGCTCGGCCAGATCTGGCCCATCCTGACTTGGCCCAGCCCGAGTTGGTCCAGCATGATCAGGTCCAGTCCGCCGCGGTCCAGTCTGACGCGGTCAAAGCTGTCCTCGAGCGGGTCAGCGCAACCGACGAATACCAGGTCGCTTCGCTCTCCCAGCCAAGCGCGGTCCTCGGTGAGCCGGCGAAGGGCAATGCCGCATCGCCGCGCGAGGCTGTCTTTGCCCGCCCGGCTGGCTCCGATCCGGCCGCGGCGATCGGCACGGGTGTGAAGACCACCCGCAAGGCAGCCAGGGCAACCGCCCGTGACCTGAAGCCTGGTCCCAAGTCCGTGGTGGTCGCCGCCGAGCCGAAGGCGGCGCGCTGGGCGTTGAACAGCGGCGAGAATGTCGCCACTGTCTCCAGCGCAACGACGGCGCCGCGCTACGCCTACAATATCGTGCACACGCCCCCAACCGAAGTCTATACCGTGGGCTTCCAGTCGGACGATCAACTGGCCGACGCCAACCGGTTCACCGGCAATGCCGTCAAGTTCC
Organism: Mesorhizobium sp. WSM2561; assembly: GCF_000513915.1. Taxonomy (NCBI): domain Bacteria; kingdom Pseudomonadati; phylum Pseudomonadota; class Alphaproteobacteria; order Hyphomicrobiales; family Phyllobacteriaceae; genus Mesorhizobium; species Mesorhizobium sp. WSM2561. Next base: position 70,329 of record NZ_AZUX01000015.1, on the reverse strand, counting down.
TGTCGGTCGCCCGCTTCAGGACCGAGTAGCGGATCGACCAACCAATAAAAAGCCGCGTCGGCAACCCGCGCGGCTTTTTTTATGCATGTCGTTATCGCAAAACCGCTGCATGCTTCTGCGTGGCACGCATCGGTCCGCTTGGGGTGAGAGTGTCTCTATCGCCCGAGCTTGCTCGCGGCGCGCGCCAGGGCTTCGATTTCGTCCCATTTGCCGGCCTTGACCAAATCGTCCGGCGCCACCCAGGAGCCGCCGACGCAGATGACGTTGGGCAGGCTCAGATAGTCGCTGGCGTTCTTGTCGGTGATGCCGCCGGTCGGGCAGAATTTGACATCGGCGAGCGGCGAGGCGAATGCCTTGAGCGAGGCGATGCCGCCCGACTGTTCTGCCGGGAAGAATTTCAGGAAGCGCAAGCCCGCCTCGCGGGCGGCCATGATCTCACCGGGCGTGATGGCGCCGGGCAGCAACGGAACGTCACTGTCCTTCGCCGCCGCCAGAAGCTCGCGGGTGATGCCGGGGCTGACGATGAACTTCGACCCGGCTGCCGCCGCCTCGCCGAACTGGCGGGCGTCCAGAATGGTGCCGGCGCCGACGATGGCGTCTTCGACCTCGCTTGCCACGAGCCGGATCGCCTCCAGCGCATCAGCGGTCCGCAGCGTGATCTCGATCGCCGGCAGGCCGCCGCGCGCCAGCGCGCGCGCCAGCGGCACGGCATCGGCGAGATTGGCGATCTTCAGCACCGGGATAACCGGTTGGCCGTTGAGGAGCGACAGGAGCTTTTCGGTCTTGCTGGGCATTTGTCGTCTCTCCGGTATTGATCCGTTCAATCGGTTAGCAGAAGGCCGGTTTTCTGTCCACGAAGCGAGGCGTGTCGCGATGTCACGCGCTGCCGGCAAGTCCGTCAGACCGGCCGTCAAAGGCCACCAAAGGAGAAGCTGCTCCGCGCGGCGGCCTTGAATCGGCTTTCATGAGCGTTTAGTGGCTTCGGCGATGACACTGCCCAATCAAGCCGTGCGCGTTGTCGCGCTCTACAGGTTTGCCCGGCTCGACGACTTCGAGGCGTTGCGCGCGCCGCTCGCCGCCTTTTGCTGCGGACGCGGTATCAAGGGCACGCTGCTGCTGGCGCATGAGGGCATCAACGGCACGGTCGCCGGCAGCGAAGCTGACATCGCCGCGCTCATCGATCATCTCGAATCCATCGAAGGTCTCGCCGGTCTCGAGGTCAAGTACAGCAGCGCCGCGCAGATGCCGTTTCACCGCATGAAGGTGCGGCTGAAGCGCGAGATCGTCACCATGGGTGTTGGGGATCTCGATCCGGCGGCAAGCGCCGGCACCTATGTCGCACCGGCCGACTGGAACGCTCTGATATCGGATGCGGACACGATCGTCATCGACACGCGCAACGCCTACGAGGTATCGATCGGCACGTTCAAGGGAGCGGTCGACCCCGCGACAACGAGCTTTCGCGAATTCCCGGCCTGGGTCGAGCAGCATCGGGCCGAACTCGTCGGCCGCAAGGTGGCCATGTTCTGCACCGGCGGCATACGCTGCGAGAAGGCAACGGCCTATGTGAAGTCGCTCGGCTTCGAGGATGTGTTCCATCTCAAGGGCGGTATCCTGAAATATCTCGAAGAGGTGCCTGCCGAGCAAAGCCTTTGGCAGGGCGAGTGCTTCGTCTTCGACGAACGCGTCTCGGTGTCGCACGGCTTGGTCGAGGGTGAGGCCGAACTTTGCCGCGCCTGCCGGCATCCGCTGACCGGGCAGGACCTGCTGTCGTCGACATACGCCGCCGGCATCTCATGCCCGCATTGCTACGATGCCCGTTCCGACGAGGATCGCGCCCGCTACGCCGAGCGTCAACGCCAGGTCGAGCTGGCGCAAGCGCAAGGCAGGGCTCCGCATATCGGACGTTAAAGCGACGTGCGTCAGCTTGGATGCACAAAGTACGCTCTAACACTTTGAATCCATAAATCGTGGTTTCCGAAAATCGATTCCGATTTTCGGCCCAACGCGTTGGACAAGGCGGATTCTGAGATCATCTCGTTTGTGCCATCACCGGCAAAGCGCCCATCCGTCATTGTAATGTCCATATGCGGGGCCTACCTGTTCAACGTCCGAAATCCTGCCCGGCGCTTTCGGCCGGCCAATTCTGGAGGCACTGATGTTCGATCCCAAGAAGCTCCTCAATGATCTGCTCGGCTCGCAAATTCCCGGAACCGGATCGACCGTGCGCGACAAAGGGGGCCAGGCGGTGCAAATGGCCAAGGACAATCCGCTGGCCGCTGGCGCGCTGGCCGCGGTGCTGCTCGGAACCGGCGCTGGCCGTCAGGTCGCCGGCACGGCGGTGAAGCTCGGCGGCCTGGCCGTCGTCGGCGGCCTCGCCTACAAGGCCTACCAGAACTACAAGAACGGCAAGGCGCCGGCTGAAACGCAAGTTGCCGGTGAACCGGAATTGCTGCCGCCGCCCGCCGACACCAGCTTTCATCCCTCGCAGGCGCCGCAAGGCGAGGACGAATTCACGCTGACGCTGGTGCGCGCGATGATTTCGGCGGCGAAGGCCGACGGCCATATCGACGACGACGAACGGCAAAAGATCGCCGGCAAGCTCAGTCTCGCGGGCATCGACTCCGACGCGGAGAAATTCCTGTTGTCGGAACTGGAAAGGCCGCTCGACCTGGATACGCTGGTCGCCGGCGCCCAAACCGACGCCCAGAAGCTCGAGCTCTACACCGCCTCGCGCCTCGCCATCGATCCGAATACACGTGCCGAACGCGGCTATCTCGATCTGCTCGCCGGCCGCCTCAGCTTGCCCGATGCACTGCTCGACCATGTCGAGGCGACGGTGGCGGCGGCAAAAGTGCCGGCGCCAAAGGTGCCGGAGTCTGGGGTGCCGGAGTCAGGGGTGCCGGCGTCAGGGGTGCCGGGATCGGGCAAGGCAACCGCCAATTCGCGCTGGTAGGCTTCGGGGCCGCGGAGAGCGGCAATCCGGCGTCCTTTCGCGTTAATGTCTCGTTTACCCAGGAAGCGCATGATTTTAAGCAGTCGGATCGGCTTTCCTCCTCCCAGCCGGTTCAGATTAGGGCGGCCGCCAATGGCCGCCCTTTTTGTCGCAGCCGGTTAGCGCATAAGCCGAAATCGGAATCGATTTTTGCAAGCGATCATGCGCAAATTCAAAATTGCTCAAAATCATGGTGCTATAGCGTCCTTGCGGGCATGCGGCGCTGTAGGAGGACAGTTATGACAGACTACAAAACAGCCATCGTCACTGGTGCCGGCACGGGCATCGGCAAGAGCGTCGCCACGGCGCTGCTCAGAGCCGGCTGGAATACGGTGTTCTGCGGACGCCGCAAGCCGGTGCTGGACAAGGCAATCGCTGGGGCCGGATCGACACAAGCCAAGGCGCTGGCGGTCGCCTGCGACATCAGCAAGGCCGACCAGGTCGACGATCTGTTCGAGACGGTGGCGGCGGCTTTCGGTCGTGTCGACCTGCTCTTCAACAATGCCGGCGCGGGCTACAAGTCGACATTGATCGACGAGATCCCCGTCGAGGTGTGGAACGACATCGTGGGGGTCAATCTCACCGGCTCGTTCCTGTGCGCCCGCGCCGCCTTCGGCGCCATGCGCAGGCAGCAGCCGATGGGTGGCCGCATCATCAACAACGGCTCGGTGTCTGCCTATGCGCCGCGTCCGGGCTCAGTGCCCTATACCGCGACCAAGCACGCCATTACCGGGCTGACCAAGACACTGGCGCTGGACGGCCGGCCTTTTGACATCGCCTGCGGCCAGATCGACATCGGTAACGCCTTGACCGACATGGCGCAGGCGATGACGGTCGGAGTACCGCAAGCCAATGGCTCCATCGCCGCCGAAGCGGTGATGGATGTCCAGCAGGTCGCCAATGCCGTCCTCCATATGGCCAGCCTGCCGCTCGACGCCAATGTGCTGTTCATGACCGTGATGGCGACGAAGATGCCGTATGTCGGGCGAGGGTGAGCGGCCGGTTCGCGTAAGCGAATTCATCGTGCCACTGGCACGATGAAAGGCCGGCGACGCCGGGACGCTGCGCAGCAGCGGGGACCCGGCCGGGCGGCGTTCAATTTTGGCTAATGCATGTCGCGCAAAAGTGCGCAGCGGTTTTGCGAGAACGACATGCATAAAACAAGAACTAAAGCGCGTCGCATCCTTCAAACGCGATGCGCTTTAGGACTGCGTCACCGAAAGCGGCACGCCCGGAAGATATAGCGAAATAGGGCGGATTTCGTAGACGGCCGTCGGATTGACACGGCGAAAGTCGCGCGCAATCGCGATCGCGGCGTCGCGCGTGGCGCAGTCGACGACGTATAGTCCCAACAATTGCTCCTTGGTCTCGGCGAAGGGTCCGTCAATGACCATTCCGGCGCCCGGCCCGCGCAAGGTGCACGCGTCTTGGGTCGCTCCGAGCCGCGCCGCCGGGCCGAGGCTACCATCCCGGTAAAGCCGTTCGTGGATCTGGAGCAGGTCGGCCATCAGCGCCGCGTCCTCCTCCGGCGTCAGCGCCGTGATCACTTCTTCCACGTGATAGGCAAGGATGGCATAGAACATCTGACATCTCCTTTCGTCGGTCGCGTACCCGCCCTCACTTGCCCAGAAACGCCTTGGTCCGTTCCAGCGCGCGCAGGATGTTCTCTTCGGAATTGGCGTAGGACAGCCTGATATAGCCTTCACCGAGAACGCCGAAATCAGGTCCGCCGATCAGCGCCACGCCGGCATCCTCGAGCAAAGCCGAGGCGAGTTTCTTCGCCTTCCAGCCGGTTTTTGAGACATTAGGGAAGGCATAGAAAGCGCCTTTCGGCGTGATGCAGGAAACGCCTGGTAAGGCGTTCAAGCCTTCGACCACGACCTTCCTGCGGCGGTCGAAGGCGCGCATCATCTTGTCGACGTCGTCCTGCGGACCGTCGATGGCTGCGATGCCGGCATACTGGCTTGGCGCATTGACGCAGGACCAGCAATTGACCGCCAGCTTGCGCACCTTGTCGTAGAGGTGGGCGCCCTTGTCGCCGTTCGGCCAGATCGACCAGCCCATGCGCCAGCCGGTCATCGCCCAGGTCTTCGACCAGCCGTTGAGCACGATCAGTCGGTCGCGGATTTCGGGGAAATTGAGCAGCGAGAAGTGCGTCTCGCCGTCATAGGTCATCACGTCGTAGATCTCGTCGGAGAGGATGGCGACGTCCGGGTGCGCTTCCAGCCCCTTGACCAGCTTCTCGATCTCGGCGCGGGGGGTGACCCCGCCGGTCGGGTTGGCCGGCGAGTTGAGGATGAGCAGCCTGGTCTTCGGCGTGATCAGCGCCAGCGTCTCCTGCGCCGAGAAGGCAAAGCCGTTCTCCTCGCGCATCGGCACTGGTATCGGAGCAGCACCGGTGAACTCGATCATCGAGCGATAGATGGGAAAGCCAGGATCGGGATAGAGGATCTCGGCGCCCGGTTCGCCGAACATCAGGATAGCGGCGAACATGGTCGGCTTGCCGCCGGGCAGGATCATCACCGCCTCGGGCGACACCTCGACGCCGGTTGTGGTCAGCGTGCGGCGCACCACCGCTTCGCGTGTCGCCAGCAGGCCGTTGGCCGGCGTATAGCCGTGGTGGCCGTCGCGCAGCGCCTTGATCGCGGCCTCGACGATGTGCTGCGGCGTCTTGAAGTCGGGCTGGCCGATGCCGAGATTGACGATATCGCGGCCCTGATGGGCGAGCGCGGTGGCACGAGCCAGCACCGCAAAGGCGTTTTCCTCGCCGAGACGATCGAAGGCCGAAATCGTGTGGAGCATTTTTCCCGTCCCTGTGGTTCTTTCACCGAGCGAGCGTTTTTGTGAGCGTCCTTTCGCAAAAGTCAAACGGATTGGAGCTTTGGGTGTCGGAAAATCTCAAGAATTGGCAACCGCGCCCGTGGCCGGAACGCAAGGTGCTGGAGGGGCGCACTGTCAGGCTTGAGCCGCTGACCTCCGAAAAGCATGGCGACGGCCTGTTCGAGGCGTCGTCGGTGCCTGATGTCGACGGCCGCTTCGCTTGGCTGCCCGATTATCCGCCGCAGACCCGCGCCGCCTTGCAGCCGTGGCTGGACAAGGCCGAAGCCAGCGAGGACCCGCTGTTCTTCACCGTCATCGACAAGGCCAGCGGCAAGGTCGCCGGACGCCAGACGCTGATGCGCATCGACCCTGCCTATGGCGTGATCGAGATCGGCAACATCTATTGGGGTCCGCTGATCTCGCGCAAGCCGGCGGCGACTGAAGCGCAATTCCTGTTCATGAAATACATCTTCGACGAGCTTGGCTATCGCCGCTACGAATGGAAATGCAACAACCGCAACGAGCCGTCGAAGCGCGCGGCGGAGCGTTTCGGCTTCAAGTTCGAGGGCATTTTCCGCCAGCATCTTGTGGTCAAGGGCGAAAACCGCGATACCGCGTGGTACTCGATCATCGACAAGGAGTGGCCGGCACTGCGCAGAGCCTATGAGGCATGGCTCGATCCGGGCAATTTCGACGGCGACGGCCAGCAGAAGCGACGGCTCGAGGATTTCCGCGCCGAGTTCGGCGCCTGACCATGATCCAGGACCACGATCCCGAAAAGTGAAGGCCGAGTTTTCGGGCAGGATCGTGGTCAAACAGGAAGGACCATGATCCCGAAAAGTGGAAGCCGGTTTTCGGGCAAGATCATGGGCAAACAGGAAGACAGAGCCTCCATCCCGATTCTGCCGGGATGGATCAGTTCTGACAGGAGTTCGCAGGTGGCGCATACCCACGACCATGGTTCGCAAGGGCATGACCGCAGCCACGGCGTCGGTCATGTGCACGGCTCGACCGACAAGAAACGCGTGCTGATCGCCGCCTGCCTGACCGCCGGCTTCATGGTCGTGGAAGCGCTTGGCGGTCTCTTGACAGGATCGCTGGCGCTGCTGGCGGATGCTGGCCACATGCTCGCCGACTGTATCGCGCTCGGCCTTGCCTGGTATGCTTTTCATCTGGCCGGCCGGCCGGCCACGGTTCGTCTCACCTACGGGTTCGGCCGGGTCAAGACGCTGGTCGCCTATACCAACGGCATCGCCATCTTCGCCATTGCGCTGTGGATCATCTATGAGGCCTGGGAACGCCTGCTGACGCCTGCGCCCGTGCTCGGCGGGCCGATGCTGGTCGTTGCGATCGCCGGCCTGCTGGTCAATATCGGCTGCATCTTCGTGCTGCATGGCGGCGACCGCGACAGCCTGAACATGCGCGGTGCCATCCTGCACGTGCTCGGCGATCTGCTTGGCTCGGCGGCGGCGATCATGGCTGCGCTGATCATCCTGGCGACCGGCTGGACGCCTATCGATCCGATCCTGTCGGTCCTTGTCTCGCTGCTGATCCTGTCCACAGCCTGGTCGCTTATGCGTGAAGCGGCCCATGTCCTGCTCGAAGGCGTGCCGGCGAGCCTCGATCGCGACCTGATCGCCAGCGACATAGAAGGGACGGTGAACGGCGTGCGCGAGGTGCATCACATGCATGTCTGGTCGCTTGACGGGTCAAGCAACATGGCGACCTTGCATGCTTGCCTCAACGATGGCGTCGATGCCCACAAAGCGGTCAGCGCCATCAAGAAGCGGCTTGCCGCGCATGGCATTGCCCACGCCACGGTAGAACCGGAATTCGGCCATTGCGCCGATGATAAGCACGATGGCGAGCACGACCATGCGCATGATGCGGCTCCGCATCATCGCCACTATCACTGATCCCAGGAGTTCCATGGCATGGTAACGAAGTTGACGAATCCCCGCCGTGTCGGGGCCGCGTGATGGATCGTGACACGCGCAATGCGGCGATCGGCGCACTGTGGGTGCTGCTGCTGTTCGGCATCGCCGCCTACTATTTGCCAACCGTGATGCTGGCGGTCGGCCGCGTGTCGACCATTCTTGCCGCTATTATTGCCGCTGTCTTCATGGTGGCCATTTTCGTCGTGTTTTGGCTGCGTGGCCGCAGCCAGCGCAAAAAGGATCATTGATATGCGTGTTTTGATTACCGGCGCGGCAGGCATGGTCGGCCGCAAGCTCATCGCCCGGCTGGCGAAGGATGGAAAGCTCAGCGGCCGGAAGGTCGCCGCGCTCGACCTTCACGACATCGTGCCGCCGCAGGCGCCGACACTGGATGGCGTCGACGTCACCATCCATACAGGCGATCTCGCCGCGGCGAGCGCGATGGAACGGCTGGTCGCGTCGCGCCCAGATGTGATCTTCCATCTCGCCGGCGTCGTGTCGGGCGAGGCGGAGGCCAATTTCGATCTCGGCTATCGCGTCAATCTCGACGGCACAAGGGCGCTGTTCGATGCCGTAAGACTGGCGGGATTTGCGCCGCGCGTCGTCTTCACCTCGTCGATCGCCGTGTTCGGCGCGCCGTTTCCGGACATTATATCAGACGAATTCCACCCGACGCCATTGACCTCCTACGGCACGCAGAAGCTGATGGGAGAAGCGCTGCTCGCCGATTATACGCGGCGCGGCTTCTTCGACGGCATCGGCATCAGGCTGCCGACCATCTGCGTCAGGCCGGGCAAGCCCAACAAGGCCGCGTCAGGCTTCTTCTCCGGCATCATCCGCGAGCCGTTGAGCGGCCAGGAGGCGATATTGCCGGTGCCGCGCTCTGTCGTGCACACCCACGCCAGCCCGCGCTCGGCGGTGAGTTTTTTGATCCACGCAGCAGGGATCGACGGCAGCGCCGTCGGGCCGCGCCGCAATCTGACGATGCCCGGCGTCGCCGTCACGGTCGGCGAGCAGATCGAGGCCCTGGAACGCATTGCCGGCGCCAAGGCGGTGAAACTGATCCGCGAGGAGCCCGACGAAACGATCTGGGCGATCGTCAAGGGCTGGCCGACACGGTTCGAGGCGCGGCGGTCGAGGGAGCTTGGCTTTGCCGCCGAAACCAGCTTCGACGACATCATCCGCGCCCATATCGAGGATGAGCTTGACGGGAAGATCGCGGGTTAGGTGTCGATATTCGGGCCAGCGGCAACACACAAAGTGCCGATCTCGGCGCTGCCCCTCACCTGCCTGCCGGCATCCTCTCCCCGTAAACGGGGCGAGGGGGCTGCCTCAACCTTGGCGATCCCCCTCTCCCCGTTTTTTACGGGGAGAGGGTAAGGGTGAGGGGCAGCGCCGACGCCCGGTAAGGTGAATATGGGACTGCGTCATCCACCAGCCGTCAGGCTTGCCGAAAGCAGCAGCAGCCCGAACAGGAAAACGAAGGCTGCGCCGCCGATCTCGACGATCGAGTGGATCCGGTTGCCCATGCGTCCGTCACCGGCGAAATACACCGCCCAGTTCTTGGCCGTCACCGCCAGCGTCGCCAGGATCGAGACGGTGATCGCGGTGCCGAGTGCCATCGCCAGCACCGACAGGATGCCGCCGAACCACAGCCCGTTGAGCGCGGCAAAGCTCAGCACGATCAGGGCGCCCGAGCAGGGCCGGATACCGACCGCAGCCACCGCCGACCAGGCGGTGCGCCAGTCGAAGCGGTCGCCGGAAAGCAGCGCCGGGTCGGGCGCGTGTGAATGTCCGCACGTCTCGCAGACTTCGCCCGCCCCATGGTGATGGTGCCCGCCATGGTGATGGTGCCCGCCATGGTCATGGTCGTGTGCGCCATGATCATGGTTATCGTGGCCGTCATGGCCATGTGCGTGAGGCGCATGCACTGAATGTGCATGTGCAGGATGGCCTGTTTGCGAATGGCCGGCATGGGCCGCCGAGAGGCTGTAGGCAGGGTTCGCGCCGAACAGGCGAAGGATGGCAGGGCCGGCCTTGCGCCACAAAAGCCAGGCGCCGAACAGGGTGACAAAGACAAAACTCGTGACTTCGAGGAACCATGCCGCGTCGGTCATCGATATGGTGGTGCCGCGCAGGACGAAGTAGGCGAGCATCATCACAAGGATCGCCGTCAGCGCCTGCAACAGGGCCGAGACGAAGGACAGCATGATGCCGCGCCTGAGCGCGACTTCGTTCGCGACCATGTAGGACGAGATCACCGCCTTGCCGTGACCGGGGCCGGCGGCATGGAAAATGCCGTAGGCGAAGGACAGGCCGATAAGCAGCCACAGCTTGCTGTCGTCCTCACGCATCGCCTTCATCGCACCGGCAAGCGCGCGGTAGAATTCCTGCTGACGCAGATTGATCCACATCAGGATGTGGGCAAACGGGCCGGTGGCGGGAGCTATCCCGTCATTGGTGCCGATGCCGAGCGAGCTCTGGGCGTGGGCGGAGCCGAGGACGTGCGTCATCACAAGGGCGGCGGCCAAAACGCCGAAAGCCAAACGCAGGGACGGTTTCGTCACCGGATTATCCTTTTGGCTGACAGTTCAGTTCAAGCTTGGTCGCAAATATCTTGCTCATATCGGTGCCTGTCGGATCATTGAAGAAGGCATCCGTCAGGTTCTTCTGGTTCGCGGCGATCGCCTCGTCGGGGTTCGGACGAACGACCTTGCTCGTGCATATCGACGGCAAGTCGGCAACCTGCATATTGGCATCCTCGGTGAAGTCGATCGCCGTGTAGAAGGTCGGGTCATAGACGCCGATATCGATCTTGCCGGCCAGCCTGGTCGGCGCCTTGGGTTCGGATTCGAACAGGATAATAAGCTGGTCGTTGTCGAAATTCGCCATCAGCTGCGGCGGCGGGCTCATCGCCTCATCCTTGCCGTCGACGGTGACGAGTTGGAAGTAATTGAACTCCGCCAGCGAAGCATGGACGGTATCGGCGACTTCCTTCAGTTCCTTGTCGTCGAGCTTCAGGTCGGAATTCTTGTCGAACTCCATCATCACCGTGCTCGAAAACAAATCGTCGAAGCGCCAGACATGGCGCAAGGCCTTCACACTTTGGTGATCCGGGCTGAGGATCACTTCGAGGCGAGCCTCGGCGAAGACGTGGGGATGCACGTCGGCTGGCCCGACCGTGGCAAATGTCGCCGCCATGGCCGAAGCCATCATGATTGCTTGCCGCTTCAGGTTCATTCTGGGTGGTGATTCCATCGACTTCGGTGACTGTTGAGAGTTACCAGAAAGCGGGCGAAAATGGGACCGCGGGCGGCTAAAAGCTCATGCATTGTCAATCGACTTGAACCACTGCACCAGGAAATCGACAAAGACGCGAACTTTCGCAGGCAAATAGCGCCGGTGCGGATAGACGGCGAAAATGCCGCCACCCGGCAGGATGCGGTCATCCAACGCGGTCACCAGCCGGCCACTTTCGATATCGGGCGCTGCGATGAAATCCGGCAGGACGGAAAACCCCAATCCCGCCACGGCGGCCGCCCTTGCCGCCATCGGACTGTTGACCTCGATCGGACCTGAGACCGAAACGGTCACCGTGTCGCCGCTATCGCCCTTGAACGGCCAGTTGGTCAGCCAGCGGCCATTGGTGTCGATGATGCAGGGCATGCGGCCAAGGTCCTGCGGCCGCGCCGGCATGCCGTGCCTGGCGATCAGCTCGGGAGATGCGCACAGCCGCACCGAGAACGGCGCCAGGCGCCTGGCGATCAGCGAGGAGCTTTCCAGCCGCGAAATGCGCACGGCGAGATCGAAACCTTCCTCGACCAGATCGACGAAGCGGTCGTCGAGATGAATGTCGAGCACGATGTCGGGATGCTGCTTGGCGAAGTCGATCAGCGATAGGCCGATCGGCGCGTCGGCAAAGGTGCGCGGCGCCGACAGCTTGATCCTGCCGCGCACGTCGCCGGAGGATTCACGCACCGCATCGGCCAGGCTGTCGACCTCGCGGACGATTTCCGAGGCGCGGCGGTAATAGGTGTGGCCGGCCTCGGTCAGCGAGAACTGCCGGGTGGTGCGGTTAAGCAGCAGCGCGCCCAGCTCGTCCTCCAACTCGCGCACATATTTCGACAGCAGCGCCTTGGAGCGGCCGATCTTGCGCGCCGCTGCCGAAAATCCTTCGGCCTCGACGACGTCGATGAAGGCGCGCATGCGGGTCAGCGTATCCATGTCATGCGCTCCTCTGGTGGGCTGAAAGGATGCGCGCGGCAAGCGCCATCAGCTGCCGGTCGCTGTTTTTCGGTCCGAGCAGCGAGAGGCCGAACGGGGGGCCGTCAACCAGGCCCAGCGGCAGGGTGATCTGCGGAAAGCCGGACAGACCGGAAAGACACAACAGTCTCAGCGCGCGTTCGCGATAGGTCTGCAAATCGTCGAATGAGGCGGCCTTGAGCGGGGCGGCACCTGGAGCGGTCGGCAGCACAAGAACACCGTCTTCGCCAAGCAGGCCGGCAAGTTCGCGACGAAACGAAACGCGACGTTCCGTTTCAAATTGTGCGGTTGCCGCGTCAATGGTTGCGCCATGCTCGAAGCGCTCCTTGACGCCGGGGCCGAGCATCCGATCGCTGCCGGCGATCCAGGCACCATGATTTTGCCAGGCCTCGTACCCCTGCAGCTTGCGGAAGCACCAATAGAGATCGTCGGTGGAATGCGACAGCGGGGCAACGGTGCGCGGTGCGCCCAGCACCGATGCGACGGCGCGGACCATGGCGCGATACTCGTCGGATTCCCGCGGGCCGAGCACGAGTCCGTCCAGCGCGTCCAGGACGAGGGGGTGCTGCAATTTGTGGTTGTGCGGATCGTCGCCGAGCAGCACCGCGCCGACCTTTTCGTAGGTGACCATGTCTCTGGCGAACCAGCCGAACGTATCAAGTGAAGGGGCCAGCGGCATGGCGCCTTCGAGCGAGATGCGGCCATGCGTGGTCCTCAGGCCGATCAGCCCACAAAAGCTTGCCGGGGCGCGGATCGAGCCGCCGGTATCGGATCCGGCGGCGATGTCGGCCAGCCCGCCGGCGACCGCGGCGGCGGAACCGGAGGACGAGCCGCCGGTGACGCGATCAGGTGCTGCCGGATTGACCGGCGACGGGAAATGCGCGTTCAGCCCCATCAGCGAGAAGGCCAGTTCGTCGGTCTGCGTCTTGCCGACGAAGCGCGCGCCCGAATCAAGCAGCGCCTGGACGGCCGGCGCTGTCGCCGAGGCGGGTGAAGCCTCCTGGTATTTCTGCGGATTGCCGCAGCCGGTGCGGTAGCCGGCGACGTCGTAAATATCCTTGACGGCCAGCCGCAGGCCGGCAAGCGGGCCGGATTGCGCATTGGATACAGGGATACCGTCGAGGTCGAGAAAAGCGTTCAGAGGGCCGCGAGTGCCTGTCATGCGTCCGATATCCGGATACAGTTGTTGCAACATTGTTCGAGGCTAGGAATTTTACAACCTGGCGTACGATTTTTATTGATTGTGAAATCCATCGACCTTATATCGCGCTTGCCCAAAGTCGCACGTGCCTGTGGGTGTCCGCCGATCCTCAAAATGGTGAGGGATATCGGTAAGGTAACTGGAGCTAACCCCTCCAGTCGGTTTAGCGGCCAACCGCCAGACCGAGGACACCTTGAAGCAACGACGGTGCGGGCCTTTCTGGTGTTCTGCCGGTCGTCCAAAGACCGGGGTTACTGAAGAGGCACACCTTCATTGCCGGCAGTGCGGAACGGGTTCTCCCAATCCAAGCCAAGGCAGACAAAGCGAACCGAGGCCGGGCAAGGCCAAGGTTCACCGCCGCGAGACGGCGCTTCATGGTTCCGGGGTCTCCACCGGCTGGTTCCATGGACTGACGTCCCGCCTTTGTCCACCGCGTGTTCGCGAGGTCGATGACCCGCGTCCCGCAGCCTTTGTGCGCGCCGAAAGGCGCTATGGAGAGACCCCGATGGCTACCCAGCGCATCCTTGACTTCCTCGCCACCCGACGTCCGAACGGCCCTTGCCTCGTCGTCGATCTCGACGTCGTGCGCGACAATTTCCGCGCCTTCGAGAAGGCGCTTCCCGATTCGAAAATCTACTATGCGGTGAAAGCAAATCCGGCGCCGGAAATCCTGCGCCTGCTTGCTGCGATGGGCTCGTCTTTCGACACCGCTTCCGTTGCCGAAGTCGAGATGGCGATGGACGCCGGCGCGCCGGCGGACCGCATCTCCTTCGGCAACACCATCAAGAAGGAGCGCGACATCCAGCGCGCCTATCAGCTCGGCATCCGGCTGTTCGCGGTGGACTGCGTCGAGGAGGTCGAGAAGATCGCCCGCGTTGCACCCAGCGCCCGTGTGTTCTGCCGTGTGCTGACCGACGGCGAAGGCGCCGAATGGCCGCTGTCGCGCAAGTTCGGCTGCGTGCCGGCGATGGCGGTCGACGTGCTGCGCCATGCGAGGGCGCTCGGGCTCGACGCCTATGGCGTGTCGTTCCATGTCGGCTCGCAGCAGACCGACCTGACCGCCTGGGACCGCGCGCTCGGCGACGCCAAAAAGGTGTTCGCTACGCTCGCTGACGAAGGCATTGTGCTCAAGATGGTCAATATGGGCGGCGGTTTCCCGACCCGTTACCTCAGGGACGTGCCGGTGGCACAGGCCTATGGCCAGGCGATCTTCTCGGCGCTGCGCAAGCATTTCGGCAACGCGATTCCCGAGACCATCATCGAACCGGGCCGCGGCATGGTCGGCAATGCCGGCGTCATCAAGTCGGAAGTCGTGCTGATCTCGAAGAAGGCCGACAACGACAATGTCCGCTGGGTGTTCCTCGACATCGGCAAGTTCGGCGGTCTCGCCGAGACGATGGACGAGGCGATCCGCTACCCGATCGTCACCGCGCATGACGGCACCGAGACCGCGCCGTGCGTGCTCGCCGGCCCGACCTGCGATTCGGCCGACGTGATGTACGAGAAGACGCCGTATCCGCTGCCCCTGTCGCTGACCATCGGCGACGAGGTGCTGATCGAGGGCACCGGCGCCTACACGACGACCTACGCCTCGGTCGCCTTCAACGGCTTCGAGCCTCTCCGATCCTACGTGATCTGACGGCTCGCAAGAGCCGGTCAGATCATCCGGCGCGGGCGACGAGATCGCCCGCTTCGGTTCGCCTGTGGAACAATCCGCTCGTGAAGGATCGCGGAAATGGAAATTGTGGATTTCATCGTTGATGGCGCTGTGAGCCGGCAAATCTCCCCCCTTGAGGGGGAGATGGCCGGCAGGCCAGAGGGGGTCGGCTCAGCTGTCGCGACCTCTCTTGGACTGTGTGGGGCTGGCGCTTCACGCGCGGCGACCCCCTCTGGCCGCTTCGGCGACATCTCCGCCTCGAGGGGGGAGATTGCCAGCGCTTTCGTCATCACCGCCGAAACCGCTGCTGACGTCCCGGCGCGCGAGGCCTTGCTCGATCGCGCCATGGGGCCGAAGCGCCGGAAGAAATCATCGGAAAAGCTGCGGCGCGGCCGCCGGCCTTCGGAAGGCCTGGCCTTTGTCGCACGCGACGCGTCGGGCGCCGTCACTGGCACCGTGCGGCTGTGGGATGTCGTGTTGGGCGAGGGCGGTAGGTCAGCGCTTCTGCTTGGCCCGCTCGCCGTCGATCCGACAATCAAGAATGCCGGCATCGGCTCGGCGCTGATGCGCCTTGCAATCACTGAAGCGGCGCGCCTCGGCCATGCGGCGATCCTGCTGGTCGGCGATGCGCCCTATTACGAGCGCTTCGGGTTCTCGGCCGATAAAACCGGCTCGCTGGCCATGCCGGGACCTTATGAGCGGCACCGCCTGCTGGCGCTGGAGCTGGTGGAAGGCGTGCTCGCCGGCGCGCAGGGCACGCTGAAGGCGGCGGGGCGCAAGCTGAAGGCACAGCGGCTGCCGCTGGCAGCCTGACGGATCGGAAACAAGCCGCTGCCATCGGGCGGCGGTTTGTTTCCATCCAGGTTTGGAGTGGATCAGCCGATCAACTGGCTCAGCGCCATGGCGACGCTCATGTCGCCTTCGACCTTTATCTTGCCGGACATGAACGCCATCGTCGGGTTGAGATCGCCTGATATCAGCGATTCCAGATCGTCGAGCGAAAGCTTTATCGTGCAGTCGGCCGGCGCGTCGGTGGTCGATACAGCAGCGCCGTCGATGACGATGACGCCGTCGCCTCCGGTATCGAATTTGACGGAACGATCGAACCCGGCACTCGCCACGCGCGCGCTGATCTTGTCGGCAATTTCCTGAACGCCCATGGCCGTTCTCCTCGTCTCGTTGCGTTTGTCGCACCCCATTGCACTTCGGTCTGGGGCACTTCGGTCTGGGGCACTTTGATCCGGCCCGAAGTCGCCGTCTTGCGCATTTCGCGATCAAGGTCGCCGGCGCATATAGCTTCGGGTTGACGTTTACGTCAACGCGGTTCCCGATATGACGATGGGTTTTATCGCCGCAGTGAAGCTGCGCTGTCCACACTGGCAGTTACAAGGTTTGCATCATTCAAACAGACGAGGACAGTGGCCAAGCCCGTCCCTAGCGTGGGCTCGCCTCATGCGCCACCGCGCGATCAGGGGGAAGGGGATGAACCCGTATCCGGGAGGCGAGGATCGAGACCCCAGATGGCGTTACAGTAGGGGATGTTCAGTCATGAAAATCAGAAGTCTGATCAAGCGTGCCGAGACGGTGGACAGGGCATTCAAGGAACTCGAAGCCGATTTGGCAGAGGCGTTCGATGAGTGTCTCAACCTGGACGACCAATCGCCGTTGGACAACGTTCCGGATGAGAATCTCGCGGCAAGGAATGACAACTCTCAGCCCGAGGACGATGCCGACACTCCCGAGATCGCACGGCGGCTGACCTCCCACACACAAACCCGCCTGGCTGCGCTGGATGCCGTTGAGGGGCTGTTTGACGATGCGCGGGAGTATCTGCAGGAAATCAACACCAAACTGTCGGAGATCGCGACCTCGCATCATCTGACCGGCGAATTCCTGAAGCTGCTTCACGGGGACATTCTTCGCGCCAACGAACTGGAACTGGCAAATGTCAGCCTGACCACGCAGCAAAGAGTGCTATCGGAGCAGTTCCACGATGCGACCAGAAAGCAGCGCGAGCGTGAAAGCGCCGTCGAGGCCCTGCAGCAGCGCGAGATAAGCCTGGCCGAGGACAAGGAGGCACTTCGCAGTGCGCTTGCTGCAGCAAAGCTGGAACTCGTCGTGGCAGGCAATGCGAGCGCAGAACGCGAAGCGGAGTTCGGCGACCTCGTCAAAACGCTTTCGGCCAGAACGGCCGAGGCCAACCGATGCGTACGCGAGAACGAGATATTGCGGGAAAAGCATGTCAGCCTGTCGATCGATTTCGACAAGGCGCTGAAGCGGGAAGCTGAGGCGCGGCACCGGCTGGACGAGCTCTCGACGATTCATGCCAGTGACGCGGCGCGACTTTCGGAACTGCTGGCTGCGCTCGGCAAGAGTGAACAAGAGGAGATGCGGCTGCAGAAATCGCTCGATATCGCGCAAGCGAAGCTGTCGGAAATGACGGACGCGGCCCGTATCATGGAAGGTGACAGGGAAGCCGAGCGTGCGCGTAGTTTCACGGAGATCGGCGGCCTGCGTTCTGAAATTCGCAACCTCCAATCACGATTTGAAGTCGCCTCGAACGAGAACAATCAAGCCGCGAGCGAGATCGCCAATCTCAAGGCTCAATGGAGCGACGCTGTCGCCGAAAAGCAAATTGCGGAGGAAAGGTTGTCCGTCCTCAGGAAGGAGAACGAAAACGACAAGATGCACCTCTCGACCGTGAGCGCGAATTTTTCGCAGCTTTCCCTGCAGCAGGCATCCGAACAGATACAGCTCGATGTCCAGAGGCAGGAATGCGAGGATCTGCGAGCCGAAGTCGCGGTGCTCGACGCCCGGGTCAAGGAATTGTTGCCCTATGAGCGTCTCCACAAGGTCACAAACGCCAAACCACATGAGAACGGCGTGGTCGAGATCACCGGTGTCGTGGCGGAGAAGTCACGCGCCACAAGCAGGCGGCGCGTCCGTACGAGCCTGCACGCCGCATCCTGACGCACGGGTGTCACTTGGCTTTACGGGAACAGACTGAAGGTCCGTTGTCGATGCAACGCAGATTCGGCGAATTAGCTTGCGTGCGCTTCCTTCCTCAGGGCTTCCCCGATCTAGTGTACGGTGTTGCCCGTCAGGTTAGCGCATGGATCGAAGCGTCATTTGCCCACCAACTGGCCACACCGGCACGGCCGGATTAGGCCTCGAGGAAGTCCAGGGCCTTTTCCACGAAGGCGCCGTGATACTGAAAAATGGCCGTATGCCCGCCGTCCTCGTACAGGACCAGTTCGGCATTGGGGAAGCGTCGTGCCAGGTCGACGGAATTGCTGGTGGGCACCATTCTGTCGTGATCGCCATTCACCACGAGCACCGGGTGCCGGACACGCGATAGGTCGGCAGGGCGCTCAAGGCCAAAGGCACGGACTGCCTTGAGCTGCTGGCTGAAAGCGCCGAGGGCGATGGGCTTGTCGCGGTCATTGGTCCGTTCCTTCAAGCGCTGCAGAAACTCGCGCGCCGCCTTCTTGCCGTTGGGGCTTTGGGTGAAGAAGAGGTAGTTCTTTGGGTCCCTGATGGTCAGCGCGGCGCGGATCATGTCGAAGATGGTGACGAACGTCACCCTGTCGATGCCGGTACCCCCGGCTGGGCCGGTTCCCGCGAGGATGATCTTGCGAACCAGATTAGGCTCCAGCTGAACAATCGCCTGGGCGATGAAGCCGCCAAGAGATAGGCCGAGCAGATCGACCTGCTCGAAGCCGAGGGCCCGGATGAAGGCGATCGCGTCGCGGGCCATCGCCTCCACCGTGTTGGGAGTGGACCCGCCTGATGCGCCAACACCACGGTTATCGAAGGTGATAACGCGCCGTTTTGCGGCAATGCCATCGACGACCCGGGGATCCCAATTGTCGAGTACCGCACTCAGATGAGTAAGGAAGATCACCGGTACCCCGGTTGTGGGCCCGAGTTCCCGGTAGGCGAATTTCGTACCGCCGACGTCGACCGTTTTCGTCGGCACGTCCCTGTGTTTGATGATCGCGGCAGGTCGCGACAGATGATGCACGTTCATGATGGTTTCCTTTCTTCCGGCTTGCCGTTCTCGTGGGGCTGGAGCAACGCCTTCGCCGCCACCGCGCCAGCCTCAAGAATGCGATCGGACAGTTCGGTTCCGTTCACCGCTCGGGACAGCTCAAGCGTGCCGATCAGAGTCGCGAAGACACCGAATGCGACAGCCTCGGGATCGCGGGCGTCGGACGTAAGCTCCGCCGCTACCTGGCGTACGAGCTTGAGCAGGTGCTCGGCGTAAACTTGGCGCGTCTCGATCGGCTCACGAGCAATTTCGGGCAACAGCGCGGCTGAAGCGCAACCTTTGCCTGGATTGTCTCGGTGTTCCGCCGACAGATACGTATCGATGGCCAATGACGCGCCGCCGGCGGCCAACAGCTCCTGTATCTGGGCGGTCTGGGCCTCCAGCGCGGCCGCCAAACTCTCACGCACAAGCGCCGCCTTGGACGGAAAATGGGGATAGAAAGCTCCATTGGTCAGTCCCGCCTCGCCCATGATGCCGGCGAGACCTGATGCAGCGATGCCGTCGGAGCGAAACCGTTCGGTCGCTACATCCATGATCCGCTGCCGCGATGCTTCCCTCCTGCCTTTCTCGTAGCGCATGTCTTTCTCCTTCGATCAGCTATTGCATTACGACCATATTATCATTAAGTGACCATAATGCAATAGGGCGACGCATCTGAGATGTCGACCTGGCTCTAGGTCTCCTCAATTTAGGAAAGCTGCAATGAAGGCCTTCATCGTCGATCGATATGCAAAGAAAGCTCGCCTCCGGTTTGGAGAGGTTCCAGAGCCGGAAGCAGGGGAGAATGACGTGCTGGTGCAGATCCATGCCGCCAGCGTCAATCTGCTGGACTCCAAGATCAGGGATGGAGAGTTCAAACTCATCCTGCCCTATCGCCGGCCCTTCGTTGCAGGCCATGACCTGGCAGGAACGGTCATTCGCGTCGGCTCGAAAGTCCGACAGTTCAAACCGGGCGACGAGGTCTATGCGCGAGCGCGCGACGGTCAAATCGGAGCGTTCGCTGAATACATCGCCATTAATGATGCCGACGTGGCCTTGAAGCCAAAAAACCTCAGCATGGAAGAGGCTGCGTCCATTCCCCTGGTGGGGCTGACCGCCTGGCAGGCGCTGGTTGAAAGAGCGAAGCTGAAGAAAGGACAGAAGGTCTTCATTCAGGCCGGCTCCGGTGGAGTGGGGACATTCGCCATTCAATTGGCAAAGCACCTCGGCGCGACGGTCGCCACGACAACAAGCGCGTCGAACACGGATATGGTCAGGAAGCTGGGCGCCGATGTCATTGTCGACTACAAGAAGGATGACTTCGAGAAAGTGCTTTCGGGCTACGATGTCGTCCTGACTAGCCAGGACAACAAGACCCTCGAAAAGTCCCTGCGTGTGTTGAAGCCAGGTGGCGTCGCCGTTTCGATCTCCGGTCCGCCCGATTCTGGGTTTGCCAGGGAGAAGGGGCTGAACTGGGTGCTAAACCTGGTCATGCGCGTTTTGAGCGCAGGCATCAGGCGACGGGCGAAACGCGCAGATGTCCGATATTCGTTCCTGTTCATGGCGGCCAATGGCGGGCAGTTGACAAAAATCACGTCGCTCATCGAAACGGGCGTCATCCGCCCGGTCGTAGATCGTGTCTTTCCGCTTGAGCAGACAAACGAGGCATTGGCATACATTGAACAGGGCCGGGCCAAGGGCAAGGTTGTCATCAAGGTGAAATGAAATAGCATTTGCAATGCTTCAGGCGACAACGTCCGCTTCTGGGCGCAATGCGGGCCCAGCGAATGAGCTTGCGCGTGCTTCCTCCACAGCCCTACGTCAACCTAATGCTCGATCGGTCCTTTCGGCATGACGATTGTCGTGCCGGCGGTTGTCGGACGCTCGATCATGCGGCGGACGCGCGGCGGCTCGTCGCCGCTGTGCAGCGCCCGCACGCGCTCGCCGACAACGGCGTCGGCATGGGTGGCCCGCTTGTTGTGGCGGATGTATTCGAGCCACGTCGGCGTGTGATAGTGCTCGATCCATATTGCGGGATTTTCGAGATCGCGCGCCAGCGTCCAGTTGCGGGCGCCGTCACGGCGGCGGATGCGGCCGCGTTCGGCCATGGTGGCCAGGAATTCCGGCACGTCCTCCTCGCGGATGATGTACTCGATCATGATGGCGATCGGCCCGCTGCGCAGTTTCAGGTCGAGTGCAAGATGCGGCTCCTTGAAACGGTTCAGCGGATCGAGGTTGAGCACCGCCTGCTGCGGCAAAGGCAGCAAGAGGCCGATCGCGCCGCCCGCCAGCATCGCGACGGCGGCCGCGATCAGCGCGAACTCGGCGCCATGCGAATCAGCGACGACGCCCCAAATCCAGCTGCCGAGCGCGATGCCGCCGAAAGTCGCCGTCTGGTAGACCGAGAGCACCCGGCCGACCACCCAGCGCGGCGTCGACATCTGCACCGTGACGTTGAAATGCGCCAGCGCGACCACCCAGCAGGCGCCGCCGATGAGCAGCCCGAGCGACGTTTGCCAGGCCTGATCGCTGACGGCAGCATTGAAGGCGCAGAGCGCGAAGCCGGCGAATGCCATGCGCACCATCGCCTCGCTTGACAGGATCTGCCTCAGCCGGACGCTGATCAGCGCGCCGCCGACGGCGCCGATGCCGAAAGCACCGAGCATGATGCCGTAGGTCAAGGCATCGCCCTTGACGACATTGCGCGCCACCAGCGGCAGCAGCGCCAGGACCGCGCCGGCGCTGAAGCCGAAAGCCGCACCCCTGACCAGCACCTTGCCGATATTGGGCGACATGGCGACGTAGCGCAGGCCAGCACCCATCGCCGCGCCCAGCGTCTCGCGCGGCAGTGTCGAGGCCGGCAATTCCGGCTTCCAGCGGGCCAGCACGATGATCAGCCCGACATAGCTCAATGCGTTGGCGGCAAAGGCGGCTGCGGCACCTGCGGCGGCAACGATGATGCCGCCGATCGCCGGGCCGACGCTGCGCGTCAGGTTGAAGCCCAGCGAATTGAGCGCGACGGCAGCCGGCAGCTTGGCGCGCGGCACCATGTCGCCGACAGAAGCCTGCCATGACGGGTTGTAAAGCGCCGTGCCGCTGTTGATCAGGAAGGCGAAGGCGAGCAGCGTCCACGGCGTCATCAAGCCAAGATAGGTGAACACGGTCAGCAGAACCGAGACGACCAGCATGAAGATCTGGGCAATCAACATGACCTTGCGCCGGTTGAAGCTGTCGGCGATGGCCCCGGCAACGAGCGCAAACAGCATGATCGGCAAAGTGGTCGACGCCTGGACCAGCGCAACCTGATAGGACGAGGTGGCGATCGTGGTCATCATCCAGGCGGCGCCGACGCCCTGGATCAAGCCACCGAAATTCGAAATCAGACTGGCGGACCATACGGCGCGGAAAATGCCGTGCCGGAACGGCGCCAGCGCCGAGACGCGTTCGCTGTCCGGCTCGTCGTCGATCATGGATGCTTCCCCGACTTCAAATGCTGCGTTCTTCCAGAATCGGTGCCCTCATGCCGTCCCTTAGAAGTAGAGCATGACCTCGCAAAGGGCGAACGCCTTTTCAAAGAAGATCATGGTCCAACAATAAGATAGCGGTGGCTGGGACAGGTCAGCGGCCATTCTTGCAGGCCGCGTGAAGCGCTTCGGTGCGGTCTCCGACTTTCCGTCCGCCGCGCTGCCTTCTGTCCTGGACCCACGCGAACGGCTGAGATTGGTGGGAAGCGGACTGGCGGCTTCAGGATTTTGTCTTCGATTGCAGGCATCGGCCTGCGAGCATCGCTGCGAACGACTTTTCTCAGCGAGCCAGCAACAGAAGCCGCCTGCTCCAAGAATTCGGCGCGTTGGGCAAAAATACTTAGCTACTTGACGAAGTTTTCGCTTGCGCCACCGGCAATTTGGGCGATAGTTAGCGACATGGCTAAGCATGATCCTAATCTCTCGCTGCTCTTCCACGCGCTCGCTGATCCGACCCGCCGGTCGATCCTGACCCGGCTCGCCGAAACACCTGCGCGGGTAACGGATCTGGCTGGGCCCACGGGACTGCGGCTGCCCACGGTGATGCGGCACCTTTCCGTGCTGGAGGAGGCAGGGTTGATCACCACGTCCAAGGACGGGCGGATACGCACCTGCGCTATCGTACCCGAGGCTCTGGATCCAGCGCGAACATGGCTCGATGAACAGCGCGTCATCTGGGAGGCTCGGCTCGACCGGTTGGATGCATTTGTGATGAATGTGATGAAGGAAAGCGAAGAATGACTCAGAACCTCACTACAAACAGTGCGACCCGTGCGGTGCCTGATGATAGGAAAGGCCGTTTTGCGACGCTGACCTTCGAACGGGACGTGGCCGCGCCATTGGCCGTGCTGTGGGAGGCATGGACGGCGCCGGCCGCGCGGGCGATCTGGGCTGCGCCATCGCCCTCGGTCACCGTGGAGTTTTTGGAGGCCGACACCAGGGTGGGTGGTCGCGAGATCTCGCTCTGCAAGGTAGAGGGACAGCCGGACATCCGCTGCGAGAATGGCTGGCTGGTGTTGCAGCCGGCGGTGTGCAGCGTGAACTACGAGGTGATCTCGTGCGAAGGCGTGACGCAATCAGCAGCGCTGGTGACGGCAGATCTTTCAGGCACGCACGAGCGCAGCCGGCTGGTCGTGACGGTGCAACTTTCCTCGCTGGCGCAGGACATGGAAGCAGGCTACCGGGCGGGCTTAGGCGCCGGCCTGGACAACCTCGCGGGCGCGGCCGAACGGACCATGGTGCTGCAGCGGGTGATTCAGGCGCCGCGGTCCATGGTGTGGGGCGCGTGGATGAACCCTGTAACGCTGCCGCAATGGTGGGGGCCGGAAGGCTTCTCCTGTCGAACGAAGAGGATCGACTTGCGAGCGGGCGGCGAGTGGGTATTCGACATGATCGCGTCTGACGGCACGGTCTTCCCGAACCACCATCTCTATAACGAGGTCCGGCTCGAAGAGAGGATCGGCTATACGCTGCATTGGGGCGAGAACGGGCCGAAACATGCCGACGCCTGGGCCTCGTTCGAGGATCAGGACGGGGCAACGAAGGTAACGCTGGGCATGGTATTCAGCACGGCTGCCGAGTTCCAGGAGGCGAAGGGCTTCGGTGCCGTGGAACTGGGACTGCAAACACTCGGCAAACTGGAACGCTTCGTCGCATCCCGCTGAAATGCTGCGATTTCCCGTCGGCCCGAATTAGGGCTTGTGGACGAGGTCTCCATGTCGCGCCCGTCCTCATTGGCAACGGCATCCGCCGCTTCAGTCAGAAGGCATGGAGCCGGTCAGGCTGGAGAAGACCGAGGGCTCGGAAGCGGGGCAGGTCACCAAGATGCGCTTCCGCTTTCCGGATAGGGCCGAGTTCACAAAGGGATACACGGAGAGGAGGGTTCTATGAGAAAACTGATCATATGGGACATGGTGAGCGTCGACGGCTTCTTCGAAGGTCCGGACAGGGACATCAGCTGGTTCGTCTTCGAAGAAGAGCTCGAGAACTACATTCGTGAGACCCAGGAAAACGCCGACACGCTGATCTTCGGCCGCGTGACCTACGAGCTCATGGCAGCCTATTGGCCGTCCGAGCAAGGCTGGATCGCGGATTTCATGAACAAGATCGAGAAGGTGGTCTTCTCGCGCACGCTGAAAAGCGCCGACTGGAACAACACGAGGCTCTTCAACGGCAATGTCGCGGAAGAAGTCTCCAAGCTGAAGGCCAGGGACGGCGGAGACATCTTCGTGTTCGGCAGCGCCGACCTCACGGCGACCCTGATGGAGCATGGTCTGATCGACGAATATCACCTCGGGATCAACCCCGTCATTCTCGGGAAAGGCACGCCGCTCTTCAAGGGCGGCCAGAACCGGATACGCCTGAAGCATCTCGAGACGAAGACGCTCAAGTCAGGTGTTGTCATCCTCCATTACGCGCCGGAGAGCAGACAATGACGATCGATCCACTCTTTCCCGTCAAGTAGGCCTTGTCGAAATAGGAGGGCCGGGTAAGTGGCGCGCTCCAGACGATCGGCGGCCAAGGGGCGTAGCTGCCATCACCGCTGCGCTCTCTCGGGTCGAACGCCCCGGGGCAGCCCTTTGGGCGACACGCATTACCGATCCTCGAACCCGGTCAGCACGCCGACGGCATTGATGCCGATTTCCTCGACGGCATAGCCGCCTTCCATGACGAACAGCGTCGGCAGGCCGAGCCTGGCGATGCGACGGCCAATCCTGGGATAGTCGGCGCTTTTCAGCCTGAACCTGCTGATCGGGTCCTTCTCGAAGGTGTCGACGCCGAGCGAGACGACAACGACCTCGGGAGCGTAGGCCGCAAGTTTCGCGCAGGCGTCCTCCAGCGAAGCATTCCAGCCATCCCATGCGGTGCCGAACGGCATGGGGTAGTTGACATTGAAGCCTTCGCCAGCGCCGGCGCCGCGCTCGTCGGCGTGGCCCAGGAAGAACGGATATTCGGTCATCGGGTCGCCATGCAGGTTCAGCACCTGCACGTCGTCGCGGCTGTAGAAGATCTCCTGCGTGCCGTTGCCGTGATGGTAATCGAGATCGAGGATCGAGACACGCCTGGCGCCCTGGTCGCGGAACCATTGCGCGGCAACCGCGGCGTTGTTGATGTAGCAATAGCCGCCCATGAACGCAGCACCGGCATGATGGCCGGGCGGGCGGCAGAGCGCGAAGGCTGATATCTCGCCGCACTTGACCAGAGCGGCTGCGGTCAGCGCCACATCATAGGACGACTTGATCGCCTCCCAGGTGCCTTTGACGAAGCTGGCGCCGCCGTCGAAGGAGTAAAAGCCAAGCAGCGCATCGATGGTTTGGGGGCGCACATCGCCGCGCAAGCCGCGCGTCGGCCAGGTGAAGGGGATGGCCGAGCCTGTTCGGCCCGACTCTTCCCAGAGCGGCCATACGGTCGGCAGGAAATCGATGTAGTCGCTGGTATGCACCTGTTTGGCGGCTGCGATGTCGTGGGTCTCGGGCGGCAGCACCGGGCCGAGCTTTTCGCTCTCCACCCTCGCCTTGATGAATTCGGCGCGCGAGGGCTTCTCGAAGGCCGGCACGATGGCGCCCGAAATGAGCTCGAAATTGCCGGCATGACCGGCGTGGAGAGGGGAGAAAACAGTCTTCATTTTGGCGGCCGGCTCGCTCTTCGGGTTGCGTATCCGTGGTTGACGGATTGCTTTGTGGCAGAGAGTTTCAGCGCCGCCAAGAGGCATTCCAGCCCGTTATTGTGAGTGGCAGCGGCGGCTTGCCAGACGCCAATACTCTGTTAGCCTAAGCTCAAACGGGAGAAAATTATGCCGCCATCGGCCGATCTGATCGTCGAGAACGCCAGCATATTGACGATGGATCCCGATACTCCCCGCGCCGAAGCCATAGCCATCACGGGCGGCGAAATCATTGCGATCGCAGATCGCGCGACCGCGCTGGAGCACAAGGGACCCGGCACGCGCGTCATCGACGCCGAGCGCGGCTCCGTCGTCCCCGGCTTCTTCGAAGCGCATATGCATCTTTTCGCCGGCGCGGCCGAACTCGATCATCTCCAACTGATGGGCGTCCATGGTTTCGATGCGCTTTGCGATGCTGTGCGCAACTATGCCGCAAAGCGGCCGGATCTATCCGTCCTGCAGGCGCAAGGCGCCGACTATACCATCCTGTCGGCGATGGAGCGGGTCAGTCGCCATCACCTCGACCGCATCCTGCCGGATCGGCCCTTCGTCATGGCGGCGCCCGACCACCACACAATGTGGGCGAACACCAAGGCGCTGGAACTGGCCGGCCTGCTGAGAGGCAAGCGGCTTGGTCCCGGCAATGAGATCGTCATGGGCGACGACGGGTTGGCCGGTGGCGAATTGCGCGAGGGCGAGGCTTTTGGGCCGCTGATCGCGCTGGCCGGCGAGGAGCGTGTGCGGCTCGGCCTGGCCACCGGCGGCGAGCCGGACCCGAAGCCGACGCCGGCGGAGCAGGCCTCCGACCGGGCGATCATGCGCCGCGGGCTGGAATGGTGCGCAAGACACGGCATCACGTCGATCCAGAACATGGATGGCAATTTGCACCAGCTCGAACTCTTGTCCGAGATCGAGGCCGAGGGCGGCTTGCTGTGCCGGGTGCAGGTGCCGTTCCACTACAAGAACTTCATGACGCTCGACATGCTCGACAAAGCCTCAGATATGGCTGAGCGCTATGCTGGCGAATGGCTGTCGTCGGGCATGGTCAAGGTGTTCTACGACGGCGTGCTCGATTCATGGACTGCGGTGATGGTCGAGCCCTATGCGGACCGTCCGGATTGGCTGGGCGAGCCGCTGTTCACGCCGCAGCAATTCATGGACCTTGCCGTGGCCGTGGACAGGCGCGGGCTGCAGATGGCGGTGCACTCGATTGGCGACGGCGCCGTGCGCGCCGTGCTCGACGGCTACGAGGCGGCACAAAAGGCGAATGGCAGGCGCGACAGCCGGCATCGGGTCGAGCATATCGAGGTGGTCACCGCCGCCGACATACCGCGCTTCGCAAAGCTTGGCGCCATTGCCTCGATGCAGCCGCCGCATCCGCCGGGCAGCATGGGCTTGCCGCTGGAACCAACGGTGTCGCGCATCGGGCCTGGCCGCTGGCCGCTGAGCTATGCCTGGCGGACACTGAAGAATGCCGGTGCGCGCGTCGTCTTCGCCTCCGACTGGCCGGTGTCGCCGATCGATCCGATCCTGGGCATTCAGGCGGCTGTGCTGCGCAAACCATGGGCAAAAAGCGATCCCGACCAGAGCTTCTCGTTGCATGAATCGCTAGCGGGCTACACGGTGGAGGGCGCCTATGCCGAGTTCATGGAGCACCGCAAGGGCCGCCTGAAGCCAGGCTTTATGGCCGATCTCGTGGTGCTCTCAGCCGACATCGAGGCGACCGTGCCGGAAGCGCTGCATACGGTGCGGCCGGTGACGACGATCTGCGGCGGCAAGATCACCTACCAGGCCTGACGGTGGCACGGGACTTGCGTTCTGGATCGACATTCAGATGTGTGCTTGCCAAGCCATGCGCCGTGTGCTGACAATCGAGTGGGAACTGGATCCGCCAGAAGAGCGGACACAAGAATGGGGTAATCGTGCCGGAACAACCGGGTAAAAGTGCAATTGAAGTTCGTGGCGTCCGCAAGGTCTTCGGTAGCGGGGAGTCACAGGTCGCCGCCCTCGACACGGTTTCGGTGTCGATCCGCGAGAATGAGTTCTTCACGCTGCTTGGTCCGTCCGGCTGCGGGAAGACGACGCTTTTGCGGCTGATCGCCGGCTTCGATTTCCCCAGCGCCGGCGAGATCCTGCTGCATGGCCAGGACATCGCGCCGCTGCCGCCGTTCAAGCGGCCGGTCAATACCGTGTTCCAGAACTATGCGCTGTTCCCGCATATGACGGTGGCCNAGAATATCGGCTTCGGCCTCGAAATGCTCGGCAAGCCCAAGGCCGAAGTGAAGGCGCGCGTCGCCGAGATGCTGAAGCTGGTCAAGATGGAAGCGCTGAGCAACCGCCGCACCAGCCAGATTTCCGGCGGCCAGCAGCAGCGCGTGGCGCTGGCGCGCGCCCTGGCGCCGCAGCCGAAAGTGCTGCTGCTCGACGAGCCGCTGTCGGCGCTCGACTTCAAGCTGCGCAAGGAGATGCAGATCGAGCTGAAGCGGCTGCAGCACGAGACCGGCATCACCTTCATCTTTGTCACCCATGACCAGGAAGAAGCGCTGACCATGTCGGACCGCATCGCGGTGATGTCGTCGGGCAAGATCCTGCAGGTTGGCACGCCCTGGGATATCTATGACAAGCCGGCCGAGCGCTTCGTCGCCGACTTTATCGGCGAAACCAATTTCCTGACGGCGGCCATATCAGGCATGGGCAACGGCAAGGCACGCGCAACGCTCAAATCCGGCGCGACGATCGACGCGAC
The DNA here is from genome assembly GCF_000513915.1 of Mesorhizobium sp. WSM2561. Lineage (NCBI taxonomy): Bacteria > Pseudomonadati > Pseudomonadota > Alphaproteobacteria > Hyphomicrobiales > Phyllobacteriaceae > Mesorhizobium > Mesorhizobium sp. WSM2561. The sequence goes on along the minus strand of NZ_AZUX01000015.1, from coordinate 41,492 downwards.
CGTGGCGGAAGGCTTCCAGCCAAAGGACAATGCCACCGTGGTGGTCAGGCCCGAACATGCCAAGCTGACCAGCGGCAAGGGCGACCTGTCCGGTACGGTCGAAAACATCGTCTATTTCGGCACCGACACGCACATCCATGTTCGCCTGGACAGCAGCGAGAGCTTCACCGTGCGCCAGCAGAACACGCGCAGCGCCGGCTGCGGTTTCGAGCGGGGCGACAAGGTCGGCATCTCGATCGGCAACGACGCCGCGCAAGTGCTGAGGGATTGATGGCGAGCGCGGAACAAGTCGCCAAGGATGCCGAACGCCGTGAAATCCGCGATCGCTGGCTGCTGTCGGCGCCGGCACTGGTCATCATCTTTCTCGCGGCGACCGGCCCGCTGCTGATCGTCGTGACCTATTCCTTCCTGACGCCGGGGCCGTACGGCGGCGTGGTGTGGAAATTCTCGACCGACGGCTGGCTGTCGGTGCTGATGCAGCGCGACATCTTCGACGACACTCTGGCCTTCGCCGATGCGCATTTGTCGATCTTCTGGCGCTCGGCCAAGCTGTCGTTCCTGACGACGATCCTGACGCTGCTGTTTGGCTTCCCGACCGCCTATTTCATCGCCACACGGCCGGCGCGCCAGCGCGACATCTGGCTGTTCCTGATCACCATCCCGTTCTGGACCAATCTCTTGATCCGCACCTTCGCCATCCAGGAGGTGATCCGCAACGAGGGCCTCGTCAACACGGTGCTGATCAAGCTCGGCATCATCAGCCAGCCGATCCAGATGATGTTCACCGATTTCGCGCTGATGGTCGGCATGACCTATGTCTATCTGCCGCTGATGGTGCTGCCGCTCTATGCCAGCATGGAAAAGATCGACTTCCGGCTGGTCGAGGCGGGTTACGACCTCTATGCCAACCGCTTCCAGGTGCTGAGGCGGGTCATCATCCCGCTGGTCAAGCCCGGCATCATCGCTGGCTCGATCCTTGTCTTCATCCCGGCGCTGGGCGCCTATGTCACCCCGCGCGTGCTCGGCGGGTCGAAGAATATGATGCTCGGCAATCTGATCGAGCTGCAGTTCGGGCAAGGCCGCAACTGGCCGCTCGGCTCGGCGCTGTCGCTCTCGCTGATGGCGATCGTGATGGTCGCGCTGCTCTTCTATGTCCGCTCCGTCGGGCGCCGGGGTGGCGCGCATGGCTAGCCGCTTCGATGTCCGCCGGCAGACCGGCTTCACCACCATCGCAATGATCTGCTTCTTCGCGCTGTACCTGCCGATCGTCACGCTTGTCGTCTATGCCTTCAATTCAGGCAATTCGATCGCGGTCTGGGAAGGCGTGTCGCTGCGCTGGTTCTACCAGGCCTGGAACAACAGCCAGGTCGTCGATGCCGCCATCCGGTCGCTGCAGATCGCTTTGGTCGCCGCCACCATTGCCACCATCGTCGCCACCATGGCTGCACTCGCCACGACCCGAACCAAACCCTATCCCGGCCTCGGCTTCAAATACGCCTTCATCAACCAGCCGCTGATGGTGCCGGAGATCGTCACTGCGGTGGCGCTGCTGATCTTCTTCTCGCGCATCAAGATCTGGACCGGCTATTCGGGGCTGGGCTACCTGATGGCGGCGCATACCGCCTTTTGCATTCCCTTTGCCTATCTGCCGATCCGGGCGCGGCTCGAGAGCATGGACCTGTCTTTGGAGACCGCGGCGGCCGACCTTTACGCGACACCCTGGAAGGCTTTCCGGCGCGTCACCTTTCCGCTGCTCTGGCCAGGCATCCTTGCCGGGCTGATGCTGGCCTTCGTCATTTCACTGGACGACGTCGTCATCACCGAGTTCGTCAAGTCCGGCGGCCAGGACACGTTGCCGACCTACATGCTCGGCCAGTTCCGGCGCTTTATCACGCCGGAAATCAACGCAATTTCGACGGTGTTCCTGCTGATCTCGATCTTGATCGTCACCGTCTTCTTTTTCATCAGCAGGAAAAAGGATCACGAATGACAGGAGAGATACGATGAAGTGGAAACTGACTGCGACGGCGCTCAGCGCCGCGCTGTTCGCCTCGGTGGGTCTCGCCCGCGCCGACGGCGAACTCAACATCTACAATTGGGGCAACTACACCAGCCCCGAGCTCGTCAAGAAATTCGAGGAGACATACAAGGTCAAGGTGACAGTCACCGACTACGATTCCAACGACACCGCGCTGGCCAAGATCAGGCAGGGCGGCAGCGGCTTCGATGTCGTGGTGCCCTCGGCGAGCTTCGTGCCGATCTGGATCCAGGAAGGGTTGCTCCTGGAGACAGAGCCGAACAAGATGGAGAACTTCAAGAACATGGATCCGAAATGGGTCGATGTTCCCTTCGATCCGGGCCGCAAATATACTGTGCCGTGGCAGTGGGGCACGACTGGCGTCACGGTCAACACCGCAGTCTACAAGGGCGATCCCAACACCTCGGCCATTTTTTTGGATCCGCCGCCGGAACTGGTCGGCAAGATCAACGTCGTTCCCGAAATGGCCGATGTCATGCATCTCGCCATTAGATATGTCGGCGGCGAGCCGTGCACCGGCGACAAGGAGGTGCTGAAGAAGGTGCGCGATGTGCTGGTGGCGGCCAAGCCGAAATGGATCTCCATGGACTATGGCACCGTCGAGAAGTTCGCCAAGGGCGACTTCGCCGCCAGCGTCGACTGGAACGGCGCGTCGTTTCGCTCCCGCCTGCAGAACAAGGACTTCGTCTATGGCTATCCGAAGGAGGGCTATCCGATCTTTATGGACAATCTTGCGGTGCTGAAGGACGCCAAGAACGTCGAAAACGCCAAGCTGTTCCAGAACTTCGTCATGGATCCCGAGAACGCCGCGATGATCTCGTCTTTCGCGCGCTACGCCAACGGCATCAAGGGATCGGAAGCCTTCATGCCTGAGGACATGAAAACGGCGCCGGAGGTCAACATCCCCGCCGAGTTCGCCGACAAGGGCACGTTCATGCTGACCTGCGCGCCCGACGTGCAGGCACTCTACACCAGGATCTGGACCGAACTGCAGAAGTGATCGCATCGTTGACGGACCCGGCGGCGGGCGCCGCCGGGCCCGTTTTCATATTGCCGGGACGCATCTCATGACTTCCTACCGCAATAGTGAACCGGCGCCGCCGATCATGCAGGGCTCACCGCCCAAGATGGTGCCACCGAAGCTCGACTGGGACAGGGGACCCTGGAATCGCTGGGCGTTCCAGCACATCCGCGAAATTCTGCCGACCGTCGAAGTCTGGCGCGGCAATGGCCATCGCCGCCGGTTCGAGCGGACCGAGGTCGATCTCGACGCGCTGCCGGTGAGCGACAGCACGGGTCAGCCGACGACGCTGGCCGGGCTGCTGGACGAAACCTATACGGACGGGTTTCTCGTGCTCAAGGACGGCAAGATCGCCTATGAGCGCTATTGCAACGGCATGACCGAGCGCACGCTGCATTTGTCGCAATCGATGGCGAAGTCGGTCACAGGCTCGGTATTCGGCATACTCGCCGGGCGCGGCCTGATCGATCCGGCCCTGCCGGTGACGACCTATCTGCCGGAGTTGGAAGCTACCGGCTGGGCCGGCGCCAGCGTGCAGCACGGGCTCGACATGACGACAGGCGTGCGTTTTTCCGAGGAATACACCAACCGCTATTCCGATATCGGTCAGGTCGATGTCGCCAGCGGCTGGAAGCCGGTGCCGCCGGACAGCGACCCGGCCTTCGAGTGGCCGTCGCATATGTTCGAATTGATCCTGCGGCTCAAGGAGACAAGCCGGCCGCATGGCGCTGCGTTCGAATATCGTTCGATCGAGACCGACGTGCTCGCCTTCATCATGGAACGGGTGACCGGCAAGCGGTTGGCGCAACTGGTATCGGAAGAACTCTGGCAAAAGCTCGGCGCGCATGAAAGCGCCTGCTTCACCGTCGACAGCGCCGGCTACGCCATCGCCGACGGCGGCTTCAACGCCACGCTGCGCGACTATGGCCGATTCGGCCAGCTGATCCTCGACAATGGCGGCGGCGTCGTGCCGGCCGACTGGATCGAGGCGACGCGCACCGGCAGGCATGGCCCGGACTTCAATCCCAGCCTGCCGCAAGGCAGCTACCGCAACCAGTTCTGGATCGAGGCCCCGCGTTCGCGCGCGCTGATGTGCCGCGGGGTATTCGGGCAGCTGATCCATATCGACTGGAACACGAGAATGGTCGTGGTGAAGCTTTCGAGCTACCCGGATTTCACCGACATCGCCTTTTCGGTGGCGACGCTGAAAGCCGTGCATGCGATCGGCGCCGCGCTGGCCTAAGTTCCTAAAAACCGGAAGGAAAAGCCATGACCGGTAAGACCGCGTTCGAGACCAGACATGGCTTTGCCCGCAACCAGGTGCTGCTCGGCAACTGGCGCGAAAGCCCGTTCAGCCGGTGGTCGTTCCAGAATGTCGGCGAATTGGTGCCGAGCGCATGTGTCGCAGCGGTGCCAGGCAGTGGCGAAATACCGGTTCAGGATTTCGGTGGGCTGCTTGGCGAAAAGATCGCGCTGGCTGGCGGCGCCGAGACCGTTGCGGCCTTTCTCACGCGGTCAGACACCGACGCGCTGACCATCATGAAAGGCGGCAAATTCGTTGGCGACTGGTTCGCACCGCATATGGAGTTCGGTGCGCGCCACATCATCTTCTCGATCAGCAAGTCGCTGACCGCCATTCTGGCCGGCATATTGGAAGGCGAGGGAGTTTTCGATCCGCAGGCGCCGGTGACCCGCTATCTGCCGGAATCTGCCGGCTCGGCCTATGGCGATGCCAGCGTTCGGCATGTGCTCGATATGAGCGTCAGCCTTGACTTCGAAGAAGCCTATCTCGATCCGGAAAGCGCCTTTGCTCGCTATCGTCGTGCGACGCTGTGGAATCCGGGCGGCGGCACGGAAAGCCTGGCCGACTTCATCCTGACGCTGCAGCGCCTTGACGAGCCGCATGGCCGGACGTTCCGCTACCGCTCGCCCAATTCCGACCTGCTCGGCATCCTGATCGAACGCGCGTCCGGCCAGCGCTTCGCCGAGTTGATGCACGAGAAATTGTGGCTGCCGCTTGGTGCAATGAGCGAAGCCTCGGTGACAGTCGATTTGGCCGGCGCTGCGCGCACGGCCGGCGGCATTTCGGTGACGCCGCGCGATCTGGCGCGGATCGGCGAGATGATGCGGCAGGGCGGCATCGCCAATGGCCGCCGCATCGTGCCGGAAGCCTGGGTGCGCGACACTGTCAGCACAGGCGGAGATGCCGAGGCCTGGCAGCGTGGCACGACGGCGTTCCTCTTCCCGCAAGGCCGCTACCGCAACAAATGGTACCAGATCGGCGCGGCCAGCGGCGCCTTCTGCGGCATCGGCATCCACGGCCAGTGGCTCTACGTCGATCCCAAGGCGGAGGTCGTCATCGCAAAGATGTCGTCGCAGCCGGAACCGGTCGACGAGCCGCTCGATGTCGATATGGTCGCCTTCTTTGAAGCGCTGAGCAGGATGATCTGACCCAATCCAGGCTGACTGCCATCGCAGCTTTCCTGTGGACCTGTCAGGGTGATCGAAAACGCCGCGGTTGGCGGAGCGACGCTCTGCGCCTATGGTCGCCGCTCTTTTCGACAGGACAGCAGGAACGACATGGCATCCGACATCAAGCGCATCGCAGCAATCATCGCAGCCGAGATCGCGGCCCGGCCCGAACAGGCCGCGGCGGCGATCGGACTGCTGGACGAAGGCGCGACAGTGCCGTTCGTGGCGCGCTACCGCAAGGAGGGCACCGGCGGCCTCGACGACACGCAGCTGCGCCTGCTGGCCGAGCGGCTCGCCTATTTGCGCGAGCTCGACGCGCGCCGCGACACCATTCTCGGTTCGATCCGCGACCAGGGCAAGCTGACCGAAGAGCTTGAAGCCAAGATCGCGGCGGCTGCCACCAAGGCGGAACTCGAAGATATCTATCTGCCCTACAAGCCGAAGCGCCGGACCAAGGCCGAGATCGCGCGCGAGCGTGGGCTGGGACCGCTGGCCGAGGCCATCCTTGCCGATCGCGCGGCGGTGCCCGCAGAACTGGCGCTGGCCTACATTAGTGAAGAGGTGGCCGATGCCAAGGCGGCGCTCGAGGGCGCGCGCGACATCCTGTCCGAGCAGTTCGCGGAGAATGCCGAGCTGGTCGGCAGGCTGCGGACCTACATGAAGGAACGCGCCTTCATGCGGTCGCGCGTCGTCGACGGCAAGCAGGAAGCCGGGGCGAAATTCTCCGACTATTTCGACCATGTCGAGCGCTGGGCCAACGTGCCGAGCCACCGCGCCCTGGCCATGCTACGCGGCCGCAATGAGGAAGTGCTGTCGCTCGATATAGAAGTCGATGCCGACGACGCGTCGCCGGTGAAGCCGGTGGAGCGGATGATCGCCGATGCCTACGCCATCGGCCGCCAGTTGCCGGGCGACCGCTGGCTGATGGAGGTGGCGGGCTGGACCTGGCGCATAAAGCTGTCGCTGCACCTGACGCTCGATTTGATGCGTGATCTGCGCGAGCGGGCCGAAGAGGAGGCGATCCATGTCTTCGCCCGCAATCTGAAGGATTTGCTGCTCGCTGCCCCGGCCGGCTCCCGTGCCACGATGGGGCTCGACCCCGGCATCCGCACCGGCGTCAAGGTGGCGGTCGTGGACGGCACCGGCAAGCTGCTGACAACGACGACGGTCTATCCTTTTCCGCCTCGGAATGACGTGCGCGGCACGCAAGCCGAACTGGCAAAGCTCATCCGCTTGCACAAGGTCGAGTTGATTTCCATCGGCAACGGCACCGGCAGCCGCGAGACGGATAGGCTGGTGACCGACATGCTGTCGGACATGCCGTCGGATTCTGGGCCGAAGCCGCTCAAGGTGATCGTCAGCGAGGCGGGCGCCTCGGTCTATTCCGCCTCGGCAACGGCAGCGGCGGAATTCCCCGGCCTCGACGTGTCGCTGCGCGGCGCGGTCTCGATCGCGCGGCGGCTGCAGGATCCGCTCGCCGAACTGGTCAAGATCGAGCCGAAGTCGATCGGCGTCGGCCAGTATCAGCATGACGTCGACCAGTACCGGCTCGGCCGCTCGCTGGAAGCGGTGGTCGAGGACGCGGTCAACGCGGTCGGCGTCGACCTCAACACCGCCTCGGCGCCGCTGCTGGCCCGGGTTTCGGGCCTCGGCGCCTCGCTGGCCGAGGCGATCATCGCGCATCGTGACGCGGCGGGTCCCTTCGCCAGCCGCCGTGACCTGTTGAAGGTCTCTCGCCTTGGACCCCGCGCGTTCGAGCAATGCGCCGGCTTCCTGCGCATTCCCAACGGCACCGAACCGCTCGATGCCTCGGCCGTGCATCCTGAAGCCTATGGCGTGGCGAAAAAGATTGTTGCCGCCTGCGGACGTGACCTCCGCTCGCTGATGGGCGACAGTGCCGCTCTCAAGGCGCTCGATCCGCGTGTCTTCGTCGATGAGCGGTTCGGCCTGCCGACGGTGCGCGACATCCTGGCGGAACTGGAAAAGCCCGGCCGCGATCCGCGCCCCGGCTTCAAGACCGCGACCTTCGCCGACGGCGTCGACGACATCAAGGATTTGAAGCCAGGCATGCTGCTGGAAGGCACCGTCACCAATGTCGCCGCGTTCGGCGCCTTCGTCGATATCGGCGTGCACCAGGACGGCCTGGTGCATGTCTCGCAACTGGCCGACCGTTTCGTCAAGGACGCGCATGAGGTGGTGAAAGCCGGCGACGTGGTCAAGGTGCGCGTCGTCGACATCGACATCAAACGCAAGCGCATCGGTCTGTCGATGCGCAGGGAAGGTGACGGCGGTACACCGAAGCCACGCGACAATGGCAACAGACCGGTGCCGCGCGCGCCGGCGCCGCAGCGCCAGCCGGAGCGGCCGGTGCAACAAGGCGCGTTCGGCGCCGCGTTGGCCGATGCGTTGAAGCGTAAGTAGCTACTTCTCCGGCGGCACATGGCTCAGCAGCCAGTCGCGAAAACTGGCGACCGGCGGATGGCCGCGCTTGTCATGCGGCACGACGAGATAATAGGCGCTGCGGCTCTGCATCGGCCGGCCCGGCGCCGGCACCAACTGGCCCCGTTGCAATTCGCCTGAGATGAGGACCTGCGGCAGCAGCGCCACGCCGAGCCCGGCCATGCAGGCTTGGGAGGCGGTGCCGAATTGCTCGAACTGCATGCCGGGTCCGGTCGGTGCGCTCAATCCCTGATGCTCGAACCACTCGGTCCATGCGCCGGGCCGCGTCGCCATATGCAGCAGTGGCAGGCGGCCGATATCGGCAGGCGTGGCAATGGCGCGGCCGGCCAGAAATTCGGGCGAGACAACCGGCAACACCGTCTCGCGCACCAGCAGCGTCGAGTCGGCACCGGGCCAGTCGGGCAGGCCGTAATGGATGGCGGCGTCAAGCCTTTCGCGGGAGAAGTCGAAGCGGCCGATGCGGGTGACGAAATTGATGGTGATGTCAGGGTTGTTTTCGACGAAATCCGGGATGAGCGGCATCAGCCAGCGTGTGCCGAAGGTCGGCAGGATCGCAAGGTTCAAGATGCCACTATGCCGATTGCTCATCAATCCAAGCGCTGCGTCGCGCAATTGACCCAAGGCGGCGCGCACCGCTTCGGCATAGATCTCACCGGCCGTCGACAGCCTGACATTGCGGCTGTCGCGTTCGAACAGCTGGCGGCCGAACTGGTCCTCCAAAAGTCTGATCTGGCGGCTGACGGCGCCTTGGGTCAAATCGAGCTCCCTTGCGGCGGCGGTGAAGCTGCCCAGCCGGGCGACCGCCTCGAAGGCGGCAAGGGCGCTGATACCAGGCAAAAGGCGGCGCTGCACGTTCATGTTCCATTACTAACGCTCATTGATTGGTGAAGCAATTTCGTTTGATTTTTTCGAGCCGGAAGCCGATAAGCCGCGCACTTCAAGATTTTTGTTTTTGCATGTCGTTATCTCAAATCCGCCGAGTACCCTCGGGTCAGGCCCGAGGGCAAGCTTTGGGCGACGTGCAAGAGTTTGGGAGAGCGAGGCCATGGCCGCCGACAAGAACGCATTCGTCTGGGATGATCCTTTCCTGATCGAGGACCAGCTGTCGGAAGACGAGCGGATGGTGCGCGATGGCGCAGCAGCATTCGCCGCCGACAAGCTCGCTCCCAGAATCGAGGAAGCCTATCTCGAGGAAAAGACCGATGCCGGGATCTTTCGCGAGATGGGCGAGGCGGGTCTGCTCGGCATCACCATTCCGGAAGAATATGGCGGGCTCGGCGCCAACTACGTCACCTATGGCCTGGTGGCCCGCGAAGTCGAGCGCATCGATTCTGGCTATCGCTCGATGATGAGCGTGCAGTCGTCGCTGGTGATGTATCCGATCCATGCCTATGGCTCGGAGGCGCAGCGCAAAAAATACCTGCCGAAGCTGGCGTCAGGCGAATGGATCGGCTGCTTCGGGCTGACCGAGCCGGATGCCGGTTCCGATCCGGGCGGCATGAAGACGCGGGCCGAGAAGTCGGCGAACGGCTACAGGATCTCGGGCTCGAAAATGTGGATCTCCAACGCGCCGATCGCCGACGTGTTTGTCGTCTGGGCAAAGTCGGCTGCGCATGACGACGAGATTCGCGGCTTCGTGCTGGAAAAAGGCATGAAGGGGCTGTCGGCGCCAAAGATCGACGGCAAACTCAGTCTCCGCGCGTCGATCACCGGCGAAGTGGTGATGGAAGGCGTCGAGGTCGGTGAGGACGCGCTGCTGCCTAACGTGTCGGGCCTGAAGGGGCCGTTCGGCTGCCTCAACCGGGCGCGCTACGGCATTTCCTGGGGGGCGATGGGCGCGGCGGAAGATTGCTGGCACCGGGCCCGCCAATATGGCCTTGACCGCAAGCAGTTCGGCAAGCCGCTGGCCGGCACGCAGCTGTTCCAGAAGAAGCTCGCCGACATGCAGACCGAGATCGCGCTGGGACTGCAGGGCAGCTTGCGGGTCGGGCGGCTGATGGATGAGGGCAAGATGGCGCCCGAGATGATCTCGATCGTCAAGCGCAACAATTGCGGCAAGGCGCTCGACATCGCCCGCCAGGCCCGCGACATGCATGGCGGCAACGGCATCCAGATCGGCTACCACGTCATGCGCCATGCGCAGAACCTGGAAACGGTCAACACCTATGAGGGCACGCATGACGTGCATGCGCTGATCCTCGGACGGGCGCAGACCGGATTGCAGGCGTTTTTCTAAGCCGGCCACGAGGCCAGCTACGCTGCTTAAATTAGTTGCACCGCAACATCTCTGCTTGGAGAATGGCCAGCATTTGTGTCAGGGTTCGGCGAGTTCGTTTGAAACGCCGACTTTCGGGGTCCCATGGCAATTCTGGCAGCCGTCTACCACCTGACCCATTACAAATATGACCGGCCGGTCGTCCTCGGCCCGCAGGTCATCAGGCTGCAGCCGGCGCCGCATTCCCGCACCAAGGTGCTCAGCCATTCGTTGAAGGTCGGGCCGGCGAACCACTTCGTCAATCTGCAGCAGGATCCCTACGGCAATTTCCTGGCGCGCTTCGTGTTTCCGGAACCGGTGACGGAACTGAAGATCGAGGTCGACCTCGTCGCCGACATGACGGTCTACAATCCGTTCGATTTCTTCGTCGAGCCGGCGGCCGAGATCTTTCCGTTCGAATACCCGGAAGAGATCAGCGCCGATCTCGCCATCTACCGGACGCCGGAACCGGCTGGACCGCTGCTGTCGGCGTTCCTGCAAACCATCGATCGCCACCCAACCAACACCGTCAATTTCGTCGTCGACCTCAATGCGCGCCTGCAGCGCGAGATCGCCTATATCGTGCGCATGGAAACCGGCGTTTTTTCACCGGAGGAAACGCTGGCCGCCAAGAAAGGCTCGTGCCGCGATACGAGCTGGCTGCTGGTGCAGATCCTGAGGAACCTCGGCATCGCCGCGCGCTTCGTTTCCGGCTACCTGATCCAGCTGAAGCCCGACCTCGTCGCGCTTGACGGACCGCCCGGCACCGCCGTCGACTTCACCGATCTGCATGCCTGGTGCGAGGTCTATCTGCCGGGCGCCGGCTGGATCGGCTTCGACCCGACCTCCGGCCTGCTCACCGGCGAAAGCCATGTGCCGCTCGCCGCAACGCCGCATTTCGGCAACGCCGCGCCCATTTCCGGCATGGCGAGCTTCGCCAATGTCGAGTTCGGCTTCGACATGCGGGTCGACCGCATCGCCGAGCATCCACGCATCACCAAGCCGTTCTCCGACGAAAGCTGGCAGGCGCTCGATGCGTTGGGCAAGCAGGTCGACGCCGCGCTGGAGGCCGGAGACGTGCGGCTGACCATGGGTGGCGAGCCGACCTTCGTGTCGATCGACGATTTCGAGGCGGAGGAGTGGAATACCGCCGCCGTCGGCCCGACAAAACGCGAAAAGGCCGATGCGCTGATCCGCCGGCTGCGCGAGCGTTTCGCGCCGGGCGGTTTTCTGCACTACGGGCAAGGCAAGTGGTATCCGGGCGAAAGCCTGCCGCGCTGGACCTTCTCGCTGTACTGGCGCGCCGACGGCGAGCCGGTGTGGAGCGACCCGTCGCTGATCGCACGGGAAAACAGCGAAGCAGATGAAGCAGGCGAAGCAGATATTGGGCCGAAGCAGGCTGAAGGCCTGCTGACGGCGATTGCCGATGAACTCGGCATCGACAGGACCATGGTCAGCGAAGCCTATGAGGACCCGGCCGAGTGGCTGCTCAAGGAAGGCAAGCTGCCGGAGAATGTCGATCCGTCCAATTCGAAGCTGGACGACCCCGAGGAGCGCAGCCGCATGGCGCGGGTGTTCGAACGCGGCCTGACCAAGCCGTCGGGCTATGTACTGCCTGTCCAGCGCTGGAACAGCCAGGCATCGGGCCCGCGCTGGCGTTCGGAGAAATGGAAGACGCGGCGCGGCAGGCTGTTCCTGGTGCCGGGCGATTCACCGGTCGGCTACCGCCTGCCGCTCGGCACGCTTCCCCATGTGCCGCCGGCGCAGTTCCCCTACATCGTGCCGGTCGATCCTTCGCTGCCGCGCGGACCATTGCCGGCGCGCGAGGCTATTTTGCCTGAAGCCGCTCCTTTGCCTGGGGCCGCTGCAGCCGAATTGGAAGGCGCCGACGAAATGGCGCGTCGCCAGCAGGCGGCGTCCTTCACCGCCGCGACCGGCCAGCAGGACCGTGTCGAACAGGAGATCACCGAGATCGGCGGCGCGGTGCGCACCGCGCTGTCGGTCGAGCCGCGTGATGGACGGCTTTGTGTGTTCATGCCGCCGGTCGAGGCGCTGGAAGATTATCTCGAACTGGTCGCGGCGGCCGAGAACGCGGCAAAGGCTGTCGGCCTGCCGGTGCATATCGAGGGCTACGGCCCGCCACACGATCCGCGCCTCAACGTCATCCGCGTGGCTCCGGATCCCGGCGTCATCGAAGTGAACATCCATCCGGCTGCGAACTGGCAGGACTGCGTGGCGACGACCACAGCGATCTACGAGGAGGCGCGGCAGACGCGGCTTGGCGCCGACAAGTTCATGATCGACGGCCGCCATACCGGCACCGGCGGCGGCAACCATGTCGTCGTCGGCGGCGCGACGCCCAACGACAGTCCGTTCCTGCGCCGCCCCGATTTGCTGAAAAGCCTTGTCCTGCAATGGCAGCGCCGTCCGTCGCTGTCCTATCTGTTCTCAGGCCTGTTCATCGGCCCGACGAGCCAGGCGCCGCGTTTCGACGAGGCGCGCCACGATTCGCTGTACGAGCTTGAGATCGCGATGGCGCAGGTGCCGCATCCGGACAGTGGCAGCGCCCCGTTGCCGTGGCTGGTCGACCGGCTGTTCCGTAACCTGTTGACCGACGTGACTGGGAACACCCACCGTTCGGAAATCTGCATCGACAAGCTGTTTTCGCCGGACGGCCCGACCGGCCGGCTGGGGCTGGTCGAGTTCCGCGGCTTCGAGATGCCGCCCAATGCGCGCATGAGCCTGGCGCAGCAATTGCTGGTGCGCGCCATTATCGCCCGCGCCTGGAAGAACCCGCTCGATGGCCGCTTCGTGCGCTGGGGCACGTCGCTGCATGACCGTTTCATGCTGCCGCACTATGTCTGGGCTGACTTTCTCGACGTGCTGGACGACCTCAAGCTGAACGGCTTTGAATTCCGTCCCGAATGGTTCGATGCGCAGCTCGAATTCCGCTTTCCTTTCTGCGGCGAAGTCCAGCATGCCGGCATCAAGCTGGAGCTGCGGCAGGCGCTGGAGCCGTGGCATGTCATGGGCGAGCAGGGCGCGATCGGCGGCACCGTGCGCTTCGTCGATTCCTCGGTCGAGCGGCTGCAGGTGAAGACCGAAGGGCTCAACCCGGAGCGTCACGCCGTCGTCTGCAACGGCCGCATCGTGCCGATGAAGGTGACCGACACCAGAGAGATCGCGGTGGCCGGCGTCCGCTTCAAGGCCTGGCAGCCATCATCTGGCCTGCATCCAGCACTGCCGGTCAACACGCCGCTGGTCTTCGACATCTACGATCGCTGGTCGGGCCGGGCCATCGGCGGCTGCGTCTACCATGTCGCGCATCCCGGCGGGCGCAGCTACGACACTTTCCCGGTCAACGGCAACGAAGCGGAGGCGCGGCGGCTCGCCCGCTTCGAGCCGCGTGGCCATACGCCGTCCGCCTACGCGCTGCGCGACGAACAGGCCTCTGAGGATTTCCCGATGACCCTTGACCTGCGGCGGCCTGCAAGATTCTGATCAGCAATGGCAAAGGGGAATCACCAGGAAATACGCGGCAGGCCGCATAACCTGCTGGAGCACTACCAGCCGATCGACGGCGTCGTCGACGAGATGGTCGATGCATCAGGCAATCCCCGCCCGGTCTGGAAGGAGTTCATCGAGGCGCTGGAAGATCTGGGGCCTGAAAAGCTCGCCCAGCGCTTCGCCCGCGCCGACCAGTATCTGCGCGACGCCGGCGTCTATTACCGCCTCTACGATCAGGCCGGCGCCAATGAGCGCGAATGGCCGCTGGCGCATGTGCCTCTCCTGATAGAGGAGCAGGAATGGGCCGCGATCAGTGCCGGCCTGGTCCAGCGGGCCGAGCTGTTCGAGGAAACGATTGCCGATATCTACGGGCCGAACCGCCTGGTCGAGAAAGGCATCCTGCCGGCGGGGCTGATCGCGGCCAGCCCGGAATATTTGCGCCCCGTCGTCGGCACCAGACCGGCCAGCGGCCATTTCCTGCACTTCTGCGCGTTCGAGCTCGGCCGTGGACCGGATGGCCGCTGGTGGGTGCTGGGCGACCGCACGCAGGCGCCGTCAGGTGCCGGCTTTGCGCTGGAAAACCGCGTCGCCACAACGCGTGCGCTGTCCGACATCTATGGCGAGATGCATGTGCACCGCCTTGCCGGCTTCTTCCGTCGCTTTCGCGACGCGCTCAACGGCATGGCCAAGGGATCGGGCGGCCGTGTCGCCATCCTGACGCCGGGGCCACTCAACGAAACTTATTACGAGCATGCCTATATCGCCCGCTATCTCGGCATCATGCTGCTCGAAGGCGAGGATCTGACCGTCTCCGGCGGTCGATTGATGGTGCGCACGGTTTCCGGGCTGATGCCGGTCAGCGTGCTGTGGCGGCGGCTCGACGCCGCCTTCGCCGATCCGCTGGAGCTGAGGCCGGATTCGCAGATCGGCACGCCAGGGCTGGTCGAGGCGATCCACCGGGGAGCCGTCTCAGCCGTCAACGCGCTCGGCTCCGGGCTGATGGAAACGCGGGCGCTGTTCGCCTTCCTGCCAAAAATTTCGCGCGAATTGCGCAAAGAGGAGCTTCTCTTGCCGAGCGTCGCGACATGGTGGTGCGGGCGGGACGCCGATCGTGACCATGTGCTGGCCAACCTCGACCGCATGGTGATCGGTCCGGCGCTGTCGACGCGGCTTGCCTTCGAGGATGACGATTGCACCAGGCTTGGCTCGGCACTGGTTGCCGGGGAACGGGCCGAACTGATAGCCCGGATCGAACGGGACGGCGGCGCCTTCGTCGGACAGGAAGCGGTGACGCTTTCGACCACGCCGGTCTATGTCGGCGGCTGGCTTGAGCCGCGTCCAGCAGCCCTGCGCGTCTATCTGGCGCGAACGCCGGAAGGCTGGACGGTGATGCCCGGCGGTTTTGCCCGCGTCGGCTTTTCGCTCGACCCGACCGCAATCGCCATGCAGCGCGGCGGCCAGGCTGCGGATGTATGGGTGGTCAGCGACAGGCCGGTGGAGCGCGAGACGCTGCTGCCGCAGGAGCACGACAGCTTCATCCGCACCTCGCCAGGCAGCCTGCCCAGCCGCGCGGCGGAGAACCTGACTTGGCTCGGCCGTTATATCGAGCGATCGGAAGGCACGGTGCGCATCCTGCGCGCCTATCACGTGCGGCTGGCCGAGGCCTCCGACCCGGACATGCCTTTGCTTGCCGATATCAGAGACCATCTCGAACCGTTCGGCATCGACGTCGCCACGGCGATCCCGCCGGGGCTGATCGGCACGCTGGACAGCGCCGTCTACAGCGCCGGACAGATCCGCGACCGCTTCTCGCCCGACGGCTGGCTGGCGCTGAAGGATCTGTCGAAGACCATCCATCAATTCGCGACAACGGTGGCGCCTGGCGATGATGCGACGCGGGCGATGACGGTCATCCTGCGCAAGCTCGCCGGGTTTTCCGGCCTGCTGCATGAGAACATGTATCGCTTCACCGGCTGGCGCTTCCTGGAGATCGGCCGGCGGTTGGAACGCGGCATCCAGATCGCCCGCACGCTGGCCCGGCTGACCGGGGCTGCGGCGCCCGAAGGCGCGCTCGACATGATGCTGGAGATCGGCGACAGCGTGATGACCCACCGGCGGCAATATCCGGTGCAGGCCGGCAGGCGCACGGTGATCGACCTCCTGGTGCTCGATCCGCTCAACCCGCGCTCCATCCTGTTCCAGCTCGAGCGGCTGAAGGCCGAAATCGCGCTGTTGCCTGCTGTCGGCGGCGAGGGGCATATGTCGCCGGCGGCGAAAGAGATACTGCAGCTCAATACGGCAATCGCCATCAAGGAGCCCGCGGACATGACGGCGAAGGCCCTGGACGATCTCGCCACCGAGATCGGCGGCCTCTATAACAGCCTCGCCAAGGGCTATTTCGGGTAAGGCCTATTTCGGCTAAGGACGGGACCCGGAGGCTGGCATGCTCTACGACATCAGGCTCAATCTGCGTTACGACTATGATGCTGCAGCCGGCGGCGGCCGCCATCAGGTGCGCGTGCTGCCGCCGACGATATCGGGCGTGCAGCGCGTGATCGCCGCTTCGCTGTCCTTCGCGCCGGCGCCGAGCGAACGCTCCGACTTTTCCGATTTCTTCGGCAACAATGTCACGTCGATCGCCTTTCGCGATGCCCATGATGCGCTCGACATCAGGATGAGCGCGCGCGTCGCCGTCTCGCGGCCGGAACCCGGGCTTGACGTGTCGCCCGACATTCGCCGGCTGCGGGAGCAACTCGAAGCGGTGCGGTCGCTGTCGCCTGATACACCGCATCACTTTCTGGCCGCCAGCGACCATGCCGGCGTCGATGCTGATATAACGGGATATGCGCGGAGCAGTGCCGGCAGTTCTGTCGTCGGTACCGCCATGGACCTGTGCAACCGCATTCATCGCGATTTCACCTACGATGGCGAGGCGACCACGGTGCAGACCAGGGCCAGCGATGCTTTCAGCCTGAAGCGGGGCGTCTGCCAGGATTTTTCGCACATCATGATCGCCGGCCTGCGCGGCCTCGGCATCCCCGCCGGCTATGTCAGCGGCTTCCTGCGCACCATTCCGCCGCGCGGAAAACCGCGATTGGAAGGGGCCGACGCCATGCATGCCTGGGTCAAGGTGTGGTGCGGGCGCGACACCGGATGGCAGGAATTCGATCCGACCAACGGCATGCGGGCAAGCAATGACCACATCACCGTCGGCCACGGCCGCGACTATTCGGATGTAGCGCCGATCGTCGGCGTCCTGAAGACGACGGGCGGACAGGTCGGCGAGCAGGCTGTCGACGTCATTCCGGTTGTGCTGCAAAAGGCATGACGGCAAGCGAGGCCGCAATCGATTTGTAGGCGCCGAAGGTAAACAGAGAGACGGCCCGTCGAACGCACATGCGGTGCGCTGACATCATTCTGAACGCCAGTCGCGGAACCAGCAGCCGTTCCTGCGCTTATCTACGGGAAAATTTAACGTGGAGAGGACATGCTGGACAAATCCGGGTCGTCGTCTGGCCGATCGGCTGCCAAGGGGGTTGCACCAAAAAACGGGGCGCCGAAGAATGGCGGAGAGGCTTCGGCCGATCGAGCCTCGCTCACCTATGTCACCGATACCGAGCCCGGTATCCGCCGTTTCAGGACCGGCGAGGGATTTTCATACAAAGGACCTGACGGGCAGGGCGTCGACGAGAACACCATGGCCCGCATCAAGGCGCTCGCCATCCCGCCGGCGTGGACGGATGTGTGGATTTCGCCCGTTGCTGACGGTCACATCCAGGCGACCGGCCGAGACCAGCGCGGACGCAAGCAATATCGCTATCATCCGCAATGGGCCGAGGAGCGCGACGGCGTCAAATATTCGAGCCTGGTTGCCTTTGCAGAGAGCCTGCCTGAGCTGCGACGCCAGATCGACGCCGATCTGCGCCGTCACGGCCTGCCGCTGGAACGCGTTGTCGCCGCTGTGGTCTGGCTGCTCGACAACACGATGATCCGCGTCGGCAATGCCGCCTACGCCCGCGACAACAACAGCTTCGGGCTGACCACGCTGCGCGACCGCCATGTCGACATCAATGGCTCGAGCCTGCGGTTCGCTTTCAAGGGCAAGTCCGGCAAGGAATGGAAGCTGAAGCTCGTCGATCGCCGGATCGCCAGGATCGTGCGCGGGGCGCAGGATCTGCCGGGCCAGAAGCTGTTCCAGTATCTCGACGAGGACGGAAGCAGGCGACCGATCCGCTCCGACGACGTCAACCGCTATATCAGGGAGACGGCGGGGGCCGATTTCAGCTCCAAGCATTTCCGAACCTGGGGCGGCACCATCCATGCGGCGTCGCTGTTTGCGCAAACCGAACGACCCGAAAGCCAGGCACAACAGAAGCGGGTGATGAACGGCGTCATCGACAAGGTCGCCGAGCGGCTGGGCAACACGCGCGCCATCTGCCGCAGGTGTTACATCCACCCACAGGTTTTCGAAGCCTGGTCCGAAGGTCGGCTGCTCAGCGAAATGGCGGATGCGAACAAGCGGAAGCGATCGATAGCCGGCCTTGATGACGAAGAAGCCGTCGTTCTGAGATGGCTGAAGGCGCAGGAAAGCTGAACCGAACAGAGCAGCCACAGGCTTTGATTGTGCTCGCGGGACGTGATTTTTTTATCGACGTTGTGTCGGGATCGGTCCTACTGTTTCGTCCTTTGACAGAGAAAAGGACACACCCATGCTCTACGCAATCCTCTGCTATGCCTCCGAAGACGTCGTCTGCTCGTGGAGCAAGGAACAGGACGATGCCGTCATGGAAAAACTCCTGGGCGTGCAGGAGAAATACGCTCGGGCCGGTCGGCTTGGCCCGGTGGCGCGGCTGCTGCCGACGACCGCTGCGACAACGCTGAGAAAGGTCAAGGGCGAATCGGTCGTCATCGATGGCCCGTTTGCCGAGACCAAGGAACAGTTTCTCGGCTTCTACACGCTCGAATGCGCCGATCTCGACGAGGCCGTCGACTTTGCGCGCGAGCTTTCCGAGGTGAACCCGAGCGGCGGCTCCTACGAGATACGGCCGGTCTCGCTCTTCAATCCCGCCAAGGTTTCAGCATGACCGACCTTACCTGGATCAGCACAGCGATCAGCACCGCCCGCCCACAGGCGATGGGCGCGCTGCTGCGCTACTTCCGCGATCTCGACGCGGCGGAGGAAGCTTTCCAGGACGCTTGCCTGCGAGCTCTGAAGAACTGGCCGACAAACGGCCCGCCGCGCGATCCGGCAGCCTGGCTGATCTTCGTTGGCCGCAACAGCGGCATCGACGCGGTGCGCAAGCGTGCCAAGCAGGCGCCGCTGCCGGAAGAGCACCAGATCTCCGATCTGGAAGATGCTGAGACCGATATCGCCGAACGGCTGGACGGCGCGCACTACCGCGACGACATATTGCGGCTGCTGTTCATCTGCTGTCATCCCGACCTGCCGGCGACGCAGCAGATCGCCGTGGCGTTGCGCATCGTTTCAGGCCTGAGCGTCAAGCAGATCGCCCGCGCCTTTCTCGTCAGCGAAAGCGCGATGGAGCAGCGCATCACCCGTGCCAAGGCGCGCATCGCCGATGCCGGCGTGCCGTTCGAGACGCCCGGCGCGGTCGAGCGCTCCGAACGGCTCGCCGCGGTAGCCGCCATGGTCTACCTGATCTTCAACGAAGGCTATTCGACCAACAGCGGCGATGCACCGGCGCGCGCGCCGCTCTGCGAGGAGGCGATCCGGCTGGCCCGGCTGCTGCTCAGGCTGTTCCAGACCGAGCCGGAGATCATGGGCCTGACGGCGCTCTTGCTGCTTCAGCATGCGCGTGCGCCGGCGCGTTTCGACCAGAATGGCGAAATCGTGCTGCTCGAAGACCAGGACCGCAGCCTGTGGAGCCGCAAGATGATCGACGAGGGGCTGGCGCTGGTCGACAAAGCGCTGCGCCACCAGAAGCCCGGTCCCTACCAGGTTCAGGCGGCGATCGCCGCCCTGCATGCGCGCGCGGAAAGGCCCGAGGACACGGACTGGAACGAGATCGAGCTGCTCTACAGCCTGCTCGAGCAGATGCAGCCGTCGCCGGTGGTGACGCTCAATCGCGCCGTCGCGGTCGCCAAGGTGCGCGGGCCGGAAGCCGCACTTGCCATGATCGAGCCGCTGGAACAAAGGCTTTCCGGCTATTTCCACTTCTTCGGCCTTAGGGGTGGCCTGCTGATGCAGCTCGGTCGTGGTGAGGAGGCGCGCATCGCCTTCGACCGCGCCATTGCGCTTGCCAATACGGCCGCCGAGGCCGCCCATATCCGGATGCATATCGACCGGCTGATGAAGGAAGGCGCCGTGCGGGGAACCGCGCAGACAGCGCGCTGAACCAAATCGCTGGTTCAACGGTCTGACCTGGGCTTAGACCATGCCGGGGTGGCGATTTTTCCCTGAAACGAGTAATGCCACGCCATGACAGCGCCTGATGTGCCGATCGGCGCAGGGGACGGCATGGCACAAGGGTGGATGTCGTTGTCCCAAAACCGCTGCGCACCCTCGGGGCGGGCCAGAGGGCATGCTTTTGGGCGACATGCATTATGAGCGATGGGATCTGAAGGGAAAGAAAATGACAATTGCGAAGGAAACAGCCGGGCTGCTGGCGAAACTGGGCGTTGCCGAGGCTGCGCTTTCAGGCGGCGATCTCATCGTGCGCAGCCCAGTGACGGGTGAGCAGATCGCCGCGCTGCAGACGATCTCGCCGGCCGGCGCGGCAGAGACCATCGACAAGGCGCATAAAGCCTTCCAGACATGGCGGCTAGTGCCGGCACCGAAGCGTGGCGAACTGGTGCGGCTGCTTGGCGAGGAACTGCGCGCCCACAAGGCAGAGCTTGGGCGGCTGGTGTCGATCGAGGTCGGCAAGATCCCGTCCGAAGGTCTTGGCGAAGTGCAGGAGATGATCGACATCTGCGATTTCGCCGTCGGCCTCTCCCGGCAATTGTACGGCCTGACCATCGCCACCGAGCGCCCCGGTCATCGCATGATGGAAACCTGGCACCCGCTGGGCGTCGTCGGCGTGATTTCGGCCTTCAACTTCCCGGTCGCAGTGTGGTCGTGGAACGCCGCGCTGGCGCTGGTCTGCGGCGACGCGGTGGTGTGGAAGCCGTCGGAAAAGACACCGCTGACGGCGCTCGCCTGCGAGGCGATCTTCAAGCGTGCGGCAGACCGTTTCGGCGATGCTCCGGAAGGCTTGATTTCGGTGCTGATCGGCGATCGCGCCGTCGGCGAAATTCTGGTCGATCATCCGAAGGTGCCGCTAGTCTCGGCCACCGGCTCGACCCGCATGGGCAGGGATGTCGGTCCGCGGCTGGCGAAGCGCTTTGCCCGCGCCGTGCTGGAGCTCGGCGGCAACAATGCCGGCATCGTCTGCCCGACGGCCGATCTCGACATGGCCTTGCGCGCCATCGCCTTCGGCGCCATGGGCACGGCCGGCCAGCGCTGCACGACGCTCAGGCGCCTGTTCGTGCATGAGAGCGTCTACGACCAACTCGTTCCGCGCCTGAAAAAGGCCTACGAAAGCGTCTCTGTCGGCAATCCGCTGGAGACATCAGCGCTGGTCGGACCGTTGATCGACAAGGCAGCCTTCGACAGCATGCAGAACGCGTTGAAGGAAGCCGCCGCTCACGGCGGCACTGTGACCGGTGGAACGCGGGTCGAGAATGGCCATCCCGACGCCTATTACGTTCGTCCGGCGCTGGTCGAGATGCCCAAGCAGGTCTCGCCGGTGACGGAAGAGACCTTCGCGCCGATCCTTTACGTGATGAAATACTCGGACTTCGATGCCGTGCTCGACGAGCACAATGCGGTCGGAGCAGGGCTGTCGTCGTCGATCTTCACCCGCGACCTGCAGGAATCCGAGCGCTTCCTCGGCGTCGACGGGTCCGACTGCGGCATCGCCAACGTCAACATAGGCACATCGGGGGCCGAGATCGGCGGCGCCTTCGGCGGCGAGAAGGAGACCGGCGGCGGCCGCGAGTCGGGCTCCGATGCCTGGAAGGCTTACATGCGGCGCGCTACCAACACAGTGAATTATTCCAAGGCGCTGCCGCTGGCCCAAGGCGTATCCTTCGACATCGACTAGGCTGGTGAGACCCTTGTCGTGGCGGCTACGCCAATAGCTGCCACGATTTATCTCGGCCGCCGTTCCGCGGCTTCCGGGAGATCCAAAACTGGCGAGCTCGGGACTTCGGCGCTCGTAGGGGCCCTTGGCCGCCGCAGGATTGCGTCCAAAAATCACACATGTTGACGTTAATTTAACACCATTGTATGGTCGATTTCGTTGGTTCGGAATTCCCATCGGTGTTCGGCGGTTGCTTCGCCGGGCAGCTTTTCCCGCCGTCGTCAAGCGCAATGCACCAGAATCCTATTCGCAACGCGTATCGGCAAGCGGTGAGCTGAGAGGTAGCCATGTCCAGCCTGCTGGGGATCGACAACGGCCTGACGGTGACGAAGGCGGTGATCTTCGATGCCGACGGCTCGCAATTGTCGGTGGCGCGCCGGCGGGTGCCGCAATCGATGCCGCATGCGCGCTGGGTCGAACGCGATATGGCCGGTCTCTGGCAGGCGACGGCCGATGCGATCCGGGAAGCCATTGCCTTGAGCGGCAGGCCGGCTAGCGACATCAAGGCAGTGGCGGCGACAGCGCATGGCGACGGACTGTACCTGCTCGACAACGAGCGACGGCCGCTGGGCCCCGGCATATTGTCGCTGGACAGCCGGTCGGGCGAAATCGTCGACAGATGGTCGCGAAGTTCGGTCTTCGCCGAAGCGCTCGCCCTGACCGGCCAAGTGCCGCACGCTTCCTCACCGTCGTCGCTGCTGGTTTGGTTGCGGGAGCACGACCCGGAACGCTTCAGCCGGATAGGGCACGTATTCGCCTGCAAGGACTGGCTGCGGTTTTGCCTGACCGGCACCATCGGCACTGACCTCACGGAGGCAAGCACCTCGTTCACCAATGTGCGTACGCAAAGCTATGTGCCGGAGGCGATGCGCATTTTCGGTCTTGAGGCGTTGTTTGAAGCCTTGCCGCCGATGGCGCATTCGGCCGACATCGTCGGCTACGTCACCGCCGATGCAGCGGCGATGAGCGGGCTTGCGAAAGGCACGCCGGTCGCTTGCGGCCTGCATGATGTCACGGCATCGGCGCTTGGCATCGGCGGCCACGAGGAGGGCGTGGTCAGCATCGTCGCCGGCACCTATTCGATCAACGAAATCGTCTCCACCGAGCCGCGTGTCGACCCGCGCTGGTTCTGCCGCAATGCTATTGATCTTGCGCGTTGGAACAACATGGCGATCTCGCCGGCCTCGACGGCGAATTACGACTGGTTCCTCGACACGCTCTGCCGCCCGGAACAGGATGAAGCAAAAAGGACCGGCGGCTCGATCCACGAGATGCTGGCGGCAGAGATCGACGTTGCGCTTGGCAGGCCTTCGACCATCTTGTTCCATCCCTATCTGTTCGGCTCGCCTTACGGCAATGCCGCCAGCGCCAGCTTTCTCGGCCTGCATGGCTGGCATGATCGCGGCGACATGCTGAAGGCAGTGCTGGAAGGCATCGTCTTCAACCACCGCACTCACGTCGAAGCGCTGCGCGACGGCTTTGCCGTTCGTGAGGTGCGGCTCACCGGCGGTGGTTCGCGCAATCCGGCCTTCGCGCAGATGTTCGCCGACGTGCTCAACGTGCCGGTCATCGTCACGTCGACCGACGAGGCGGCTGCCTTCGGCGCAGCCCTTTGTGCCGGCGCCGCGGTTGGCCTGTTTGCCTCGCCGCAACAGGGCGCGCGCGCGGTCAGCAAGACGAGCCATGAATATCTGCCCGACGCGGCATGCAATGCGGCTTTCGAGGACCGTTTTTCTCTTTATTGCCGCATTGCCGAATCGCTCAAGCCGCAATGGCCGGAGATCGAAAGGCTGGCGGGGCAAAGCATTGAGGGGGCTGCATGATCAAGGCCGACGAACGGCGCGAGGAAATCGCCGACTATGTGATCAAATTCGGCCAGGTGCGCATCGACGACCTGGTCGAGCATTTCGGCGTGTCGCGGATGACCATCCACCGCCATATCGACCAACTGGCGCACCAGGGCGTGCTGCGCAAGCTGCACGGCGCGGTGACGGTGCAGCCTTCCGGCCTTTATGAAAGCGCTTTCCGCTATCGGGTGACGGTCGGCAGGGCCGAAAAGGATGCGCTGGCGCATGCGGCGCTGGATTATATCGAGGCCGGCCAGGCCGTCATGCTGGACGATTCGACAACGGCGAACGCGATCGCGCCACTGCTGCCCGACATCAAGCCACTGACCGTCATCACCAACAGCGTCGCGACTGCAGCACTGCTGACCAATGTCGACGATATCGACTTCATCTGCCTAGGCGGTCAGTATCACCGCACCTACAATGCTTATATCGGCATCGTCTGCGAGAATGCCGTGGCGCAATTGCGCGCCAATCTTCTGATTTGCTCGGCTTCCGCGATCTCAGGCACCACGGCCTTCATCCAGGACCAGCATGTGGTCCGGGTCAAGCAAGCGATGGTTGCTGCCTCGACCAGGCGCATTCTTGTCGTCGGCCATTCCAAGTTCGACAAGGTCGCCCTGCATGTCTTTGACGATCTGACCCGTTTCGACGCGGTGCTGACGACCGACGGCGTAAGCGATGCGCAGGCGCAAAAGCTCGAACAGGCCGGCGTAAAGCTGCGCATCGTCAAGATGACTAAGCCATGAGCCCTTCCGACGACGCAGGCGCATCCGACCCTGGCTTAGCCGACCCGATCGGGCGCCTCGCCTTTATGAACAGGACGGGCGACGTCGACGTCGTCATTCTTGGCGCCGGCATCAATGGGGCTGGCCTGTTCCGGGATCTGTGCGCGCAAGGCGTCAGTTGCCTGATCGTCGACAAGGACGATTTTGGCTCAGGCACAAGTGCTGCGCCGTCGCGGCTGATCCATGGCGGCCTGAAATATCTCGAAACGGGCGAGTTCGGGCTGGTGGCACAGTCAACGCTGGAGCGCAACCTGCTGTTGAAGAACGCGCCGCACTATGTCAGCCCGCTGCCGACAATCATCCCGATCTTCTCCTGGAGCAAGGGCATTTGGGCGGCGTTGCGCACGCTGCTGGGCTCGACCAGCGCGCCGCGCAGCCGCGGCGCCGTCCTCATCAAGATCGGCCTGACGATCTACGATTTTTATGGGTCGCAGCATCGTGTCATGCCGCGCCACCGACTGGTCGGGCGACGGCGGGCGCTGAGCGATATACCGGCACTGACCAAGTCGATCGTCGCCACCGGCATCTATTACGACGCCAAGATCAGCCATCCCGAAAGGCTGGTGCTCGAACTGATCACCGACGGGCTGGCAGCAAATGCCCTCGCCGCGGCCGCCAACTACACGACGTTGGTTTCGTCGTCCAATGGCGTGCTGACTTTTCAGTCAAAAGGCGGGGGCCAGTCAAAAGGTGTTGGCCAGTCAAAAGCCGGGGGCCAGTCCGAGAACGGCGCTGTATTTTCGGTACGGCCGAAACTGGTCGTCAACGCCGCCGGCCCGTGGATCGACGATGTCAACGCCTCGCTGGGCGCGCCGTCGAAAATGATCGGCGGCACCAAGGGTTCGCATATCCTTTTGAAGCATGACGAACTGGTACGAAGCCTGGCAGGCCGCATGCTCTACTTCGAAGCCGACGACGGCCGCATCTGCCTTGTCTACGACTATCTCGGTCTGGCGCTCGTCGGCTCGACCGACATCCAGGCCGACAACCCGGACACAGTATGCTGCGAGCCGCAGGAGATCGACTATCTGCTCGAGAGCGTGCGTGCGCTGATGCCGGGCATGACCTTTGGACGCGACCAGATCGTCTATGCCTATAGCGGCATCAGACCGTTGCCTGCATCCGACGCCTCTGTCCCCGGCTTGATCAGCCGGGATCATTCGGCACCGCTCATCGAGCCGGAAGGTTCGCGTCCGTTTCCGATTATCTCGTTGGTCGGCGGCAAATGGACTACGTTCCGCGGCTTTGCCGAGGAGGTTGCCGACACGGTACTCGACCGGCTGGGACGCGGCCGCAAGGTCACCACGCGATCGATGCCGATCGGCGGCGGCAAGGGGTTTCCAACCGAGCCTGCGGCGCGAGCCGCCTGGCTGGCCGATGCCAGTTCGGCTTCGGGCGCCGACGAACGCCGTCTCGACCAGCTTCTGTCGCGCTACGGCACCAAGGCGTTGCCAATCGCCCGCCACCAAAGTTCAGGAGACAATGAAGATCGCCTGCCAGGGGCAAGCGACTACGGCACATCCGAAATCGACTACATCGTTCGTAATGAATTCGTCGAGCATCTGGCCGATATCGTCATCCGGCGCACGACCCTGGCCATTGGCGGTTCCCTGACCATGAGCGATTTGAAGCAGATCGCCGCCATTGCCGGCCGTGCACGTAACTGGGACCCGCAGCGGATGTCCGACGAACTTGATGCCGCTGTCGCGCAGCTCAGCGACAGGAATCTGATGCGATTGTGATGGCGCCCTGATTTGGGACGAACACCTCGCGGGTATGTGCTGTTTTCAAAAAATACCACACGAAAACAGCCTACTAAGCTTTGTTGACAGGTGGCCATTCTCCGGCACTGCCGGAGAATGGGCAAAATATCACATGTCTTGACGTGAATTTAACACTAACGTATGGTCGATTTTATGCCTGAGGCCTGACTGTTCCGAAAGGCTTCGGCTCGTGAGGAATTTCTTGCTTACGGCGGTTGGGCTGACGACCAGCGCATGCAATCGCGGTCACACGATCGTGCAGCCGAATACCGGCAGGGTTCTCGGCCGCAATCAACTGACACGCGATTAAAGTTCTTCTCGATGACGCCGGCTGCACGCTGATCCTGGTGAAGCCGGATTGACAACCACATGAACGCGTGAAAAATTTTTCAACTGAAGATAATAATATCATCTTGGGAGGAGATGGAATGAAAGCCAGCAGCGCCGCCAGTCGTGACCGTGACCTGATCGGCGTCATGCCGCAGGTCGTTGCGCCATGAGTTCGCAGCCCGCCACCACGATCAATCGGCGGGTCGGCGTTCGTTGGATTGTTGCCGCGGCCGCGATCTTGATTTTGCTCGGCGCAATGGTTCTCGACACCAAGGTCGTCATAATTGGTTCGGCGGAGGACGCGCGAAAGGCTGCGTTTTCCCCGGAAGAATACGGCAAGTCCGAGTTTCCGAAGGTTCAATCCGCCGTGGGGCAGCGCGCGGTGAACGCCGCTACCCTCGCGTCGGCCATTGCCAAGGACAAGGCGGCAGCAGAGAAGGAGTACGGCGTGCCGGCCAATGTCGGTACGGAATTCTCAGTCAAATTCACCGGCGTGGTCGGTGAGGGAAAGTCCGGCATCTACGCCGTCAAGGTCGACGATGTTCCCAGCACCTTGGTCATTCGCGTGCAGACGGGGCCGGCGATCAACGGAACCGACCTGCGCGATGCCACGGGCACGATCACCTTCGGGCAATTCACCAACCAGATCGAGTATCAGAACGCCGGATCGGCCTTGAACAACGAGATGAAGAAGCAGGTGTTGTCGGCCATCGACAACACCAAGCTCACCGGGAAGGCGATTTCGGTGATAGGCGTGTTCAAATTGATCAATCCCAAGGGCTGGCTCGTCACACCCGTAAAGCTGAGCGTTCAATGAATGCGGCGCATCAATTCGAGCCGGCGGCCGGCGACACCGTGCTCGCGGCGCGCAATATCGTAAAATCCTATGGCGGAACGCATGCCCTCAAGGGGGTCAATTTCGACATCCGCCGTGGCGAGGTCACCACCCTGTTCGGAGAGAATGGCGCAGGCAAGTCGACGCTGATGAAGATCCTTTCCGGTGTCGAGACGCCGACGTCCGGAAGCATCGAGCTCGATGGCCGTCCTGTCGTCTTCTCCTCGACCGTCGACGCGCGGGACCGCGGCATCTCGATAATCCATCAGGAGTTGAGTCTCGCGCCCAATCTGAGTGTGCGCGACAATATTTTCATGGGCCGTGAGTTGCGGGGCGCGACCGGCCTCGACTTCGCGGAAGAGGCTCGTCAGACGCGGATGCTGATGGCCGATCTAGAGGAAGACATCGATCCGCTGACCCTGGTGCAGGATCTGCGCCTGGGGCAGCAGCAGATCGTCGAAATCGCCCGCGCGCTCTCCGTCGATTCACGCATCCTGATCATGGACGAGCCTACCTCCGCATTGAGCGCGACCGAGGTAGAAGTGCTGTTCAAGGTGATCCGGGACCTGACCGCCCGCGGCGTCTCGATCGTGTACATCTCCCATCACCTCGAAGAAGCGCTGCAGATCACCGACCACGCGGTGGTGCTGCGCGACGGGACGATCACGGCCACGGCCAAAGCGAAGAACATCGATCTCGAATGGATCGTCCGCAACATGGTGGGCGAGAACTTCGACCTGGGATCGCCGCCCACGGGATACGTATTCGGCGACGTTGCCCTGTCAATCGACGATGTGAGCGTCGCCGACGTTTCGGGTTCGGACCGCCTGGTCGTCGACCGGCTGTCGCTCGATGTCCGCGCGGGCGAGATCGTCTGCATTTACGGGCTGATGGGCGCCGGGCGCACGGAATTGCTGGAGTGCGTCGCCGGACGCTTGCCGGTGACGGGCGGCCGCGTCTCGCTGGAGGGCGACGACATCTCCCGCCTCAGCATTGCGGAGCGGATAAATAGGGGGCTTGTGCTGGTGCCTGAGGACCGCCAACGCGACGGGCTGGTCCAGACGATGACCGTGGGGGCAAATCTGTCGCTCGCCAGCATTGGCGCCTTCGTCAAGGGGATGCTGCTTTCGCGGTCGCGGGAGCGGTCGCTGATCGACGGAACCATTCGCGATGTGCGCGTCAAGACGGCGGGCGCAGGCGCGCCCATCGGATCGCTGTCCGGCGGCAATCAGCAGAAGGTCGTCATCGGCAAGATGCTGACGACCAATCCCAAGGTCATGCTCTTGGACGAGCCCAGCCGGGGGATCGACGTCGGCGCCAAGGCGGAGGTGTTCCGGCTGCTCGGCGAGCGGGCTGCGCAGGGGCTCGCGGTCGTTTTCTCGACCTCGGAAGTCGCCGAGTGCCTTGGTATCGCGCACCGGATCATCGTCATGCGCCGAGGCAGGATTTCGGCTCAGTTCGGCGCCGACGTCACGAAAGAGCAGATCATGGCAGCCTCGGGCGAGGCCGTGCTTGTCTGATCATGAAGAATACAGGAGCCAGACCGTGACCAACGCAAGCCCAGATCGTACACGCTCCGGCCCGAGGACATCGAGCGGTGGCTTCAGTGTGGCCAAGCTGTTGCTGGAGGGCCGGGCGTTTCTCGCGCTGATGGTGATCATCTTCGTCTTCTCGATGCTGTCGCCCTATTACTTCTCGCTGGGCAATTTCCTCACCATGGCGTCGCATGTCGCCATCTTCGGCATCCTCGCGGTCGGCATGCTGCTGGTCATCCTCAATGGCGGCATCGACCTGTCGGTGGGGTCGACGCTTGGGCTGTCGGGGGTCATCGCCGGATTCCTGATGCAGGGCGTGCAGTTGCAAATGCTCGGCGTCGTGCTGTTTCCCCCCGTCTGGGTGGTCGTGGTGCTGGTGTGCGTGCTCGGCGCACTGGTCGGCCTGGTCAACGGCGTCCTTATCGCCTGGTTGAAGGTGCCGGCCTTCGTTGCCACGCTGGGCATGCTCTATGTGGTGCGCGGCGCCGCGCTGCTGATGACAAACGGCCTCACATATAATGATCTCGGCGGCAAGCCGGAGCTGGGCAATACCGGCTTCGACTGGCTGGGCTTCAACCGCCTGTTCGGTATTCCCATCGGGGTGCTGGTCATGGTGGTCATCGCGATCATCGGCAGCATCATCCTCAATCGCACGGCCTTCGGCCGGTGGCTCTATGCCTCCGGCGGCAACGAGCGCGCCGCGGAACTGTCCGGCGTGCCGGTGAAAAAAGTGCAGGTGTCGGTGTATATGCTGTCCGGCATCTGCGCCTCGGTAGCCGGCCTCATCCTGTCCTCGGAACTGACCTCGGCAGGGCCGACCGCCGGCAACTCCTACGAACTGACCGCCATTGCAGCCGTCGTCATCGGCGGCGCGGCACTCACTGGTGGTCGAGGCAATATCCGCGGCACGCTGGTCGGGGCCTTCGTCATCGGCTTCCTCTCCGATGGCCTGGTGATCATCGGCGTGTCCGCCTACTGGCAAACAGTGTTCACCGGCGCGGTCATCGTGTTGGCGGTGCTGCTCAACGCCATTCAGTATCGCCGTCGCGTCAAGCTCCCGGGCT
Source organism: Mesorhizobium sp. WSM2561 (assembly GCF_000513915.1). Lineage (NCBI taxonomy): Bacteria > Pseudomonadati > Pseudomonadota > Alphaproteobacteria > Hyphomicrobiales > Phyllobacteriaceae > Mesorhizobium > Mesorhizobium sp. WSM2561. The sequence continues at coordinate 11,434 of NZ_AZUX01000015.1, read as the reverse complement.
CGACCGGCGGCCCTTCGACTTCTCCGCAACAAGCCGGCAAGGCCCGAACGGCCGATCCCGCTCACGAGAAGATTGCCGGTTGACCGGTACCATCGCTAACCAAGGAGGAAATTTCATGTATGGCAAGGCAAGAATTCTAATGCTCACAGCCTTTGCGCTGGCCGCTCCGGTCCTCGCAGGGTCGGTAAGCGCAGCGTCGGCCGAAGGTCTCATTTCGATCATCGTCATTGACCCCGCCAACCCGTACTGGCTCACCGAAGGCAATGTGGCCAAGGCCGAGGCCGAAAAACTCGGCTACACCGCGACTGTCGGCGCATCGAAAGCCGACACGAACACGGAAAGCAGACTGATCGACACCGCGATCACCAACAAATCCGTGGCGATCATCCTCGATCCTGCCGACGCCAGCGGATCCATCGGCGCCGTCAAGAAGGCGATTGCTGCTAACATTCCGGTCTTCCTCGTCAACGCCGAGATAAACCAGGAAGGCCTGGCCAAAGCGCAGCTCGTTTCCAACAACGCACAGGGCGCCGCTCTGGGGGCACAGCAATGGGTGACTAATATCGGCGAGAAAGGCAACTACGTCGAACTCTTGGGCGCCCCGTCCGACAACAACGCCGCCACCCGGTCAAACGGATACGAGACCGTGATCAGCCAGTATCCGGACCTTAAAAAGGTCGGCTCGGAAGTCGCCAACTGGGACCGTACCCAGGGCCACGACAAGATGCAGAGCCTGCTGCAGGCCCATCCCGATATCATCGGCGTGACGAGCGGCAATGACGAGATGGCGCTCGGCGCGATCGCCGCGCTGAAAGAAGCCGGAAAGCTGTCGAGCATCAAGGTCGGCGGCTTCGATGGCTCTCCGGACGCCGTCGCCGCGATCAAGGCGGGCGACTTGCAGTACACCGTGCTCCAGCCGGTGGCCGTCTACTCGGCGAAGGCCGTACAACAGGCCGACTCGTTCATAAAAACCGGCAAAACCGGCGCGCCGACCGAGAAGCAGCTGTTTGACTGCCTTCTTATCACCCAGGACAACGTCGACAAATACACGGCTCCCTTCACGCTCTCGGAGTAAAAACGAAGGAGGAGTGTCCCGCGGGACACTCCTCGCCTGATCCGAGGCGGCGACCTCTTTGATCGGGCGACGCACCGCACGTACGTCTGTCACGCCAAAACTGAAACGCGGGTCGTGACCTGAATCCGCGCGCGTGGCTCTATGGAGCGGCTGATGTGGCCCACCACATGTCGTTGAAACGTCATCCGTACCCACCCATATGAGCATTGCGTCGGATGTTTTCCTCCCATTGCGTCCGGCGCGTTCCCCTCTGGAGGTTTTGAACCTTCATGCCTGGCCGGACTTTAACAGTCCGGCCTTTTTTCTTTTTGGCCCTGTGAAGCTGCGCTGCCGCGAGCGAGGTGTAGAACCGCCGTAGGTCGCAGCATCCACGACCGGCAGGCCGCGGTGCTGGCGGCGCGGACGGGCGCCCAACCGGCATAACCAGCCCAATGACCGAGAAATGGCCAATTTCGTCAAACTCGACAGCGGCTTGGCAGTAGGGGGTGCGGCGACGGAAGCTGCCATTTTGTCAGAAAATCCACTAGTCTCGCCTGGTTTGCGAGACGGCGAGAGATGCCCGACCTGAAATTGATGCCTGATATGAAGCAAATGAGATTGCTCGGTATCGTGGCCGCGACGGCGATTGGCCTGTATGTCTGCTATCTCTTGGCGTTGCCTTTCTTGCCCGCGTTGACCTGGGCGCTGGTGTTGGCAATCATCCTGTATCCGGCTCATCGACGGGTCGAGGAAAGGCTCAGGAATCAAAATCTGGCTGCACTGGTATCGGTGAGCGTCGCGGCGGTGGCGGTCGGCCTGCCGCTCATCTTCGTGGCACAGCAGCTTGTTCGCGAGGCGATAAACGGCGCCACCTTTGTGGAGGGGGTCATCCGGGGCTGGAACACAGATGCCTTCGTGTCGGATTATCCCAGGCTTTCGGCCGTTGCCCAGTGGATCGAGAACCAACTCGATCCGGCCGGCACGGTCGCCGCATTTGTACAATGGCTGACGGGACAAAGCACATCGCTGTTGCGCGGCTCGATCAATCAGGCCGTGATGTTCGTGCTGACATTCTATCTGCTGTTCTATTTTCTGAGGGACCGTGAACCCGCCCTGCGGGGGATCGAGCGTCTGTCGCCCCTGCGTGCACCGGAGACGGCATATTTGCTGTCCCGCCTTGCCGAGACGGTACATGCGATCCTGATTGGCACCGTGCTTGTCGCCGCTGTGCAGGGAACGCTGGGCGGCCTGATATTCTGGTGGCTCGGCCTGCCCACTCCGGTCTTCTGGGGCTTGGCAATGGGACTTCTTGCCATCGTGCCGGTGCTCGGCGCATTCCTGATCTGGGTGCCGGCAGCGATCTATCTCGCGCTGGAGGGGGCTTGGGCGAGCGCGGCGATCCTGACCGTCTGGGGCGGCGTGGTCGTCGCCGGCATCGACAATCTGCTCTATCCGATACTTGTCGGGAATCGGTTGCGGCTCCACACGGTGGTCGCCTTTGTCGGTGCTGTCGGTGGTATCGTCCTGTTTGGAGCATCCGGGCTCGTCCTCGGCCCTGCGGTGATTGCGGTCACCGTCAGCCTCATTGACATCCTCAAGAAACGATTGAACGACCAAACCGGGGCGGAACTGACGCCAAAGCGCGACACAAAGCCATCACGTCAGTCGAGAGCCGCGCCTGGTCGTGAATAAGCATCGCCACGCGCCACCAGTTCGATTCCAGACCTAAAGAACGTGGAAGGCCCGTATCGCTCGCAAAGGGTGCGCTTACCCCCGGCGTCGAACATTTGCGAACCTCCAGCAAAGGCATCACGTCGTCGATGAAGCTTTGCAGGTCGACCCAATAATCGAGGCTGGCCGAGGCAAGCGGGTTGGCTTTCTGTCAACCGGCCTCATGGGTGGAGCTGCAAGTCTGCGGCCGACCCGTGAAACCTCCAGAGGAGGTGGGGCGCAGTCCATTCGATCGGGTGCGGAGAAAAGCGTCGATCGGGTGGACAGTTTCCCGTTCGTCGTCCCATTATCGATGCTAGGCGTTTGGTGAGTTGTGGAAGCATGAAGATTGCATGCGTTGTAGGCGGCGGGTTCCTCTTTTATCGAGTACATCCGCGCTTTGTTGGAGAGCCAAATGCAAGAATTCCTTCTTTTTGTGATCGTAGGGTTTTTAGCTCAGGCCGTCGACGGAGCTCTCGGCATGGCCTACGGGGTGGTTTGCTCGACAGCACTACTGGGGTTCGGCGTGTCTCCTGCACACGCTTCGGCTTCAGTTCATGCGGCCGAGCTGTTTACCACGGCGGCCTCGGGTTCGGCTCACCTCTATCACCGCAATATCGACTGGAAGCTTTTCTGGAGGCTGATGCCATTTGGCGTGCTCGGCGGCGTTCTCGGCGCTTTTGTGCTCACCTCGTTTGAAGGGGCCGTCATGAAGCCATATGTGACCACATATCTTGCGCTCGTCGGAGCCTGGCTCCTGTTCCGTTCCTTCCGACGGATCCCAAGCAATCCGGTCCCTGACGCCGTGGTACCTCCGCTTGGACTTGGTGGTGGATTTCTCGATGCCGCAGGGGGTGGCGGATGGGGACCCATCGTGACGACGGGCCTTCTCGGTTTTGGCGGAACGCCCCGCTACGTTATTGGTACGGTAAATGCCACCGAGTTCCTTACAACGTTGTCGGTGTCTCTGACCTTCCTGTTTGCGTTGTTAACGGGCCATTGGGCGGAGGCAGGAGAACTGACAGAAAATCTGATCGCCGTTGCCGGCCTGGTCCTTGGCGGGGTGATCGCAGCGCCGATGGCCGGATTGATGGTGAAGTCGATCGCAGAAAAGACGCTTCTCAGGCTCGTTGGTACTCTCATCATACTGCTGGCGGGCTGGCAAACCGCGCAACTCTTCGAATTGGTGTAACTGAGACACATCGAAAAAAGTGTCGGCGTCGTTTCCCTGGCGGCCGTGCCGGAGACAAAAACTCAATTCCCCAATGGAACGAAGAGGCCCCGTTTTTGTTTGGATGCCTTGGACAACCGGAGGCCGAGTCGATGAGAAAATTGGTTGCAACAGCAGGGTTGGCGCTGGCGGTCGCGATGCCTGCAGCGGCGCAGGACGCAGCGACCGCGAAAGCCGAATTCGTCAACATGGCCGGCGAGAAGAACGGAACGGCCACGCTGACCGAGACGGCGCAGGGTGTGCTGATAGAGTTGCAGGTGACGGGACTGCCGGCGGGCGAATTGGTTGCGTTCCATGTTCATGAGACCGGAAAGTGCGATCATCAGACCGGCCATGACTCGGCCGGTGGGCACTTCAATCCGACGAATGCCGAACATGGATATCTCGCCGGAAAAGGCCCGCACGCGGGCGATATGCCAAATCAGCGGGTCGGCGCCGACGGCGTTTTGCGTGCTCAGGTTTTCAACAGCATGGTCAAGCTGGATGGTGGAGAAACGGCGATACGAGGCAAGGCATTGATGATCCACGGTGGGCAGGACGACTACAAAAGCCAGCCTGCCGGCGATGCCGGAAAACGTCAGGCCTGTGCCGTGATCGAGTGAGAAAACCCCAAGGGCGTAGCCGACATATGATCTGACCGGCGCTACAGTTCGGCGGCCGGGCAGATGGTCGGAGCCTCTGGCATGAGGATAAGCCAGACGGTAAGCTCATGAGCCTGCAGAGGAACTGGCGACGCAGCCATTGCGCCGAGGTTGGCCTTCATTTGCGACTGCCGGATGATTGCATGAACGATACTTCTCCTATGGGTGTGCCCGCCACGGGCCTTGCCCAGTCAGCCATTTCCGCCCGCGGCCTGGTCAAAACCTTCGGCAAGCTGCGTGCCGTCGATGGTATCGACCTCGATGTGCCGCGCGGCATTATTTTCGCTATCCTGGGTCCGAACGGCGCCGGCAAGACAACGCTGATGCGGATGCTTGCGACGCTGTCGCGCCCCGACGCCGGCTCCGCGACCGTGATGGGGCACGATCTCGTGCAGGCCCCGCACGAGGTCCGTGCGGCAATCGCGATGACCGGGCAGTTCGCTTCGCTCGACGAGGACCTGACGGGCCGGGAGAACCTCGTCCTGCTCGCCCGACTCTGGGGTTTTCGCGGTCGTGCCGCGAAAGCCCGTGCGGACGACCTGCTCGCGGCTTTCGGCTTGTCCGAAGCGGCGACGAAGCAGGTGAGGGACTATTCGGGTGGCATGCGAAGGCGGCTCGACATAGCCGCCTCGCTGATCGTCACGCCGGGCGTGCTGTTCCTCGATGAGCCGACCACGGGCCTCGATCCGAACGCCCGCAAGGATGTCTGGGGCATGATCCGCGGCCTCGCCGAGGCCGGCGTCACCATCCTGCTCACCACGCAATATCTCGAAGAGGCCGATCAACTCGCGGCACGCATCGCCGTCATCGACCACGGCAGGAAGATTGCCGAGGGCACCAGCCGCGAATTGAAGGCGGCCACCGGCTCCGGTTTTCTCCATGTCGCGCTCGCCGATGTAGCGCGGCTGGACCAGGCGGCGTCGATCCTGGAACGCCGGCTGGAGCACCCTGTCCAACGCAGTGCCGAGGGCGCCGAACTCTCCGTCCTTGCCGGCACGGCGAAGGCCGCCAACGAGGCGCTCGCCGATCTGGTCGCTGCCGGCATCGAACTGTCGGATTTCTCCATGGGCCAACCCAGCCTTGAGGAGGTCTTCTTCGCGCTGACGGGCCAGCCGAGCCTGGGTGAAAGCCGGAAGGACGACAAGCCATGATCGACACGACATCCCTGCAGCGGCTGCAAAGGGTCGCCCGACCGAGGTCCCCATCAGCCCTTTCCAACGCGCTGGTCTTCGGATGGCGCGCGGTGCTGAAATTCAAGCATGTGCCGGAGCAACTGTTCGACTTGGTGATGACTCCGATCATGTTCACGCTGCTGTTCACCTTCGTCTTCGGCGGTGCGCTCGCCGGTTCGCCTGGCGAATACCTGCAGTTCTTCCTGCCCGGCATCCTGGTTCAGACCGTGGTGTTCAACGCAGTCTATTCGGGCATGGGATTGTCGACCGACCTCGGCAAGGGCCTGTTTGACCGCTTCCGATCGCTGCCGATCTGGTCGCTCTCTCCGTTCGCCGGTCTGATGGTGGGCGACATCCTGCGCCATTTGATTGCCGCCTCGATCATTCTCATCATCGGGCTGATCCTCGGCTACCGGCCGGAGGCGGGCATCCTCGGCGTGCTTGCCGCCTTCGCCATGCTGATCGCCATCGGGTTCGGCATGGGCTGGGTATTCATCGTGCTCGGCCTGCTGATCCGCACGCCAACCACAGTGATGACGCTCGGCTTTACCTTCCTGTTCCCGCTCGTCTTCGCCTCAAACATCATGGTCGACCCCGGGACCATGCCGGACTGGCTGCGGGCCTTCGTCGAAGTCAATCCGGTGTCGCTGATGACGACGGCGCTGCGCGGGTTGATGGGTGGCGGGGCGACACTCAGTCAGGTCGTCCTCGCCCTGATCGCGCCGGTGGCGCTGACCGCGATCCTGGCGCCGACGACACTATGGCTGTATCTCAGAAGGTGAGAGGCGTAGCGGGAGAGGTATCCCTACGCGACATGCACCGTGCGCTGCCTCGGCTTGATCGCGGTGGCGAGCAGCAGGCCGGCGACGATAAAGGCGGCGCCGGCGAGGTCGTAGTCGTGCAAGCTTTCGCCTAGGAAAAGATAAGCGAGCACGGCGACAAAGACAGTCTGGAGATAGAGCAGCATGCTGGCGCGCCCGGCGCCAAGCGTCTCGACGCTGCGGTTGTAGAGGTAATACATCAGAGCGCCGCCCGGGCCAGCGACATAGGCGAGTGCCAGAAGGCCGTTCGCATGCAGCGCCGAACGCTCGCCGGAAAACAGCTCCCAGAGATAGAGGGGCAGTGCGGCCAGCGCGCCGGCCCCCAGCAGCAGGACCACCGTCGGCAGCAGTTCGATGGCGAATTTGGCGCGACGCAGCAGCACGGTGTAGAGGCCCCAGCAAAACGCGCTGCCGACGATCCACAACTCGCCGGGATTGAACTGGAGCCGCATCAGCGCGGTAAGGTCGCCGCGCGCCACGATCACCACCATCCCGATCAGAGCGAGCAGCGCGCCAAGCGCCTTCCAGATGCCGAGGGGCTCGCCGAGCACGAAGCGGGCAAGCACCATGGTCATGATCGGCGACAGCGCCATGATGATGCCGGCGGTCGTCGCGTCGGTGTAATTGAGGCCCGTGTAGATCATGCCCTGACAGAGGGTCAGCCCGATGGCGCCGATGGCCAGCACCTCGATCGCCCGGGACTGGATCAGTGTGAGCATCGCCCCGTGATGATGATGGACGATAGGCAGCAGGATCGCGCAGGCGAGCGCCAGCCGCCAGAAGCAGAGCGCCCAAGGCGGCATCTCGGGGGCGACCCACTTGGCTGCGATGTAGACGCCGGCGGACAGGAGCCAGCAGAGCGTCGCGGTGGAATAGGCGAGTGGAAGCGATGCGTCGGCTGTCGTCTTGGCTACGCCAGGATGGGCTATCGGCAGCGATTGCATGCCCGTCTCTCCTCCCACCGCCGATCTTAGCAAGATTGCTGCGCCTTGCCGAGCCGCAATGTCAGCTGTTTAACCTTGAATTCAAAAAAGGTGAGCCATTGCGGGTCTTGCTGCTCGCGCCTTGAGGCCGGTGCGAGATCACTACAGAGGCATAGGCTACAGGCCTGCCTCCTCAGACGAAGCAGGCTCATACCTTGAGATGAAGCGTAACCAAAAACAGTGCTTTCGGCACCCTCTTCGAAACGAGCGGTGAGCCGCAGCCAGTTGCCGAAATGGCCGAGACGGGCAGCCGCAACACCGTCCTTGGCGGTTGGCATTTCCAGGCTTGTGCCTTCGCGCACCCAGTGCATGCCGTCGGGCGATATTTCGACCCAGGCTGTCGGGGCGCGTCCGACCGGCGACCTCAGCGCGCGCACGAAGATGATCGCTTCCCGCGCCCAGCCGGCTTCATAAGGCTCGCTCGCCGCCTCGGGCAACTCATCAACAACGCGACGTTCCGACCGTTCCGCGTTTTTCTCGCAGTCGCGGCTCTCTACTTTGTCGTCTGCTATCCATTGTCCCAGCTGTCGCGTCTGCTGGAAAGGAGGCTCCATGCTGGAAGTGCTTATTGATAATGTCCACAAGAGCTTCGGAGCTGTCGAAGTCCTCAAGGGCGTCTCGCTGTCCGTCAATCGGGGCGATGTGTTTGCGTTGATCGGCCGCTCCGGTTCCGGAAAAAGCACGCTTCTGCGCTGCATCAACGGATTGGAAAAGATCAATTCCGGCCGCATCGAAGTTGCCGGCCACGCCGTTGGCCGAGACCCGAAAGAGTTGCGCAAGCTGCGCACCGATGTCGGCATCGTCTTCCAAAGCTACAATCTCTTTCCGCACCTGACGGTGGGCGAAAACATCATGCTGGCGCCGCGGATCGTCAAATTGGTGTCGAAAGCTGAAGCCAAACCACTGCGGAGGAAGTTCTCGGCATGGTTGGCCTGTCGGAGAAGTTCGACGCCTATCCCGACCAGCTTTCCGGCGGCCAGCAGCAGCGCGTGGCGATCGCCCGCTCGCTCGCCATGCGTCCCAAGGTGATGCTGTTCGACGAGGTGACGTCGGCGCTCGATCCGGAACTGACCGAGGAGGTGCTGAACGTGCTGGAAACGCTCGCCCGTAACGGAATGACCATGCTGCTCGTCACCCACGAGATGGGTTTTGCCCGCCGGGTGGCGACCACAACGATTTTCATGCATCACGGAAAGATCTGGGAAGAGGGGCCTTCGGTGGAACTCTTCGGCAGGCCGAAGACCCCGGAACTGCAGCAGTTTATTAAATCGGACGTGAAGTAGCCCGGCAAATCAGGCCGGGAGCCGCCACATTCGCACACGACCTGTACCACGCAATTCCGTTTCCGCGAGTGGGTCGCAAGCAAAATTTGGTCCAAGCAGTTTGCGAGTTGCATCCGAAATACGGATTTCGTCGGGCTCCGCTGACGTTTGAATACGTGCGGCGAGATTAACGGTCTCGCCCCAAAGGTCATAGGCAAACCGCCTTTTGCCTATGACGCCCGCGACGATTGGCCCTGAGTGAATTCCAATCCTGAGTCTTAGCGGTTGTCCCGCGAAGCGTTCGAGCTTAACCGCCTTCCGCAGTTCAAGTGCATAGTGCGCAAGGGCTTCTGCATGATCGGATCGCGCGGCGGGCAGGCCAGCGACCACCATCACACAATCGCCGATTGTCTTGATCTTTTCGCAGCCGTATCGTTCCGAGAGCAGATCCGCCGCCTTGAAGAAGTAATTTAACATAGCGAGCGTCGTCTCGGCTCCGACGCTCCGCGCTCTTTCTGTAAAGCCGACGATGTCGGCAAAAAGCACACTCACCTCAGCGTGGTTGTCTGCAATTTGTTCGTCCGCTTTTAACCGCTCCGCGATCGACGCCGGAAGAATGTTGAGGAGTAGGCTTTCGGCGCGCTGGTATTCACGCGACAATCCCTCTTGGCTCTGCCTCAACGCCTCGTTCGTCAATTGTAATTTTTCGTTGAGTTGACGCTCTCTCTCTTGCAGGAGCGTCATTTCATAAGCCTTCTGTTGAAGCCGCTGCCTATTGTCGCGTTCGGCGGTGGCGTCAAGAAAAAGCAGCCACACGCAGGCATTGTCAGCAAAAAGATGAAGGTCCGCGACACGCCCGCTGGGCAGTTCGACCATGGCCATATGATATGGCAGCTCCGGGCAAGGCAGCAAACCCTCCATGAATTCAAGCTGCTCGGCAACGGGCCTACCAATGCGAAGTGATGAGAGTCCGTAATGTTTAACACTACCGCCCTTCGCAGCGATGCAAAGCTGGGCGTCAATTTTCAGATATGCGACAGAGTGCTCGTTGTAGAAGAAATCGTAAATCCAGCTTCTGACTTCTCTTGGCAATCCATGCATGGTCTATTTGGTGACCATCGAAGCAAGCTGACGAAATGCATCATCAACATGTTCACCTGAAAGCGCGCTTGTTAGATAGATTTGCCATCCAAGTTGCCTCAGTTCGTTAATCTCACTATCCGGTATTGCCCACCGATCGGCCAGATCGGATTTGTTGAACAGTAATACGAACGGCATGGCGCCGAATTCGGCCTCGGCCCGCTCGCGCAGCGTGAGCGCCACGGCAAGAGTAGCGGCGCGGGTTCCATCGACGACAAGCACGAGCCCGCTCGCACCTCGCACATAGCTGACGCGGAATGAGCCGATATCGTCTTCGCCGGCCAAATCCCACAAAATCAGATCCACGGTTTTATCCGGCAGTACAACACTCTTCTTGTCGATTTTCACTCCCACCGTGGTCAAGTAGGTTTCTGAAAAGATGCTTTGCACAAACCTGCGAACCAGACTCGTTTTTCCGACAGCGAACCCGCCCAACATGCAGATCTTTTTTTGCAATAACCTGGGCCCTAGTGGAAGTTTACCGTAACCGAAACTCTGCGATTGGCGGAGCTCCCGGTTCGGCTATTCTCAGTCTCCGCCGGCTCAAAAGTGCCCGCGCCGCGAACCAAAAGCGATTCCGGAGCGACGCCGCGCTTCTTGAGAAGCGCACGAACTGTCTCGGCGCGGGCGGCGCTGATCGACGCGTTGGCCGTCTCACGGCCCACGGCGTCCGAATGGCCAGTCAACATGAACTGTGCTGTTACGCCTGCCTTGCGGGCGTCCTTGGCCAATTCCTTCAACTGATTCGCCAATTTGTCGAGAACCGGCAGTTGCTCTGGTCCCGGTACAGCCTTGCCAGAATCGAAGAAAATGTCGACCGCTTGAATAGCCTCCCTCAAATGCGTGAGTTCCTGAGGGGTCAACTCGCGCAGCTCGGAAATTTCTAGAGAGAGTCCGTCCGCGGCCAGTTGTTGGGCGGCGACCCGCGCCCGATCTATCCAGGCGGCAGGAGCCTCGCCCACGACAACGATGCGATCCTTGATGATCGAAAATCGTACTGAATCCGGCGGAGCCAGCGACGCCATCAGCCGCTTCACCACGAACTTCGGATCAAGGCTCTGATAGAATTGCCACTGCGAATGAACGCGAGCAGGATCAACCCCTGTTCCGGACAGCAGAGCCTGCGGGTCGGCAGCCTGCGGGTCTCTCAGGCCGGAAATATAGAAATGCCCGCCACTCGCCCTTTGTTGGGCGACGATGATTCCCGGTTGGGCCTCAAGACGCGACACATAAGTCTGCCAGTGCTCCGCCGCACGTGCTTCGGGGCTCACATCACGAACCTTGGAGAAGTCGAATACCGGTCCGCCTGCCTCAAGCTGTCGGGCCGCTACGCGTGCCCGATCTATCCAGGTGTCGGGAGCCTCACCCTCGGCAACGATGCGATCCTCGACGATCGAAAGCCGAACCGATTTCGGCGGGG
>NZ_AZUX01000116.1:0-1338 GCF_000513915.1 Mesorhizobium sp. WSM2561 | reverse complement strand
TCGGAGTTTAAGCTACGCGACGGCTTCACGATTCCGTTTGCGACATTGAACGGACAGGCGGTCGGATTTTCTGTTGCCGGGGAGAAGCTCGAGCCGGATCCGCACGACCGTCTAGCATTTCAGTTCGTCGCCGCCTGCGCCTTCGGTTGCGCGGCCATTCTTGCAGATGGAAAAAGTGCCTCCAAACCGGTACGTCTGTCGCCCCGACAACAGGACGTCCTGCGCTGGGCCGCCGAGGGCCTCACGGTGGACAAGATCGCTGACCGCCTGAACATCAGCCGCAACACGGCAGATACGCATCTGCGAACGGTGCGCGAGAGGCTCGGCGTGACAAACAATGTGCATGCTGTCGCAAAAGCTTTTCGCCTGGGGCTGATCAGCTAGCCTCACGCAATCGCGTGATGCCGCACCGGTTGGCGATAACATATTGGGGTGGCCTCGGAACTGGAGGAGAACGGGCTCAGCGACAGGATCGCAATTCATCCTGGCGCGAGGGCATACAACCCAGACCCCCATCACCGTTTCTGCGGGCAAGCCTCACGGTCCTTGCGGTCGCCGAATAGTCTTCGCACCTGGTCGTAGAGTATGATCTCCACATCGATCGGATCGAGCACCGATCGGCAATTGGCGATCAGTTCGTCCGGCGCGGACGTGGCATAGAATGCCGCCGAAAACACCGCCGTACCCCAATCGACATCGCGCGGTTGGTATGCCCGATTCCATTCCAGGCTGAGCCCGCATTCCGCGATGCGCAGGTCGGCGTCGTCGGCGAATGCGGCCAGAGCAGGTTGTTGCCGGGTTGAGAATGCCGCAGTCAAAAGGGACGACGGCTAAAGGCCGGCTCGCGCCAGTTGCAAATCTGCGAAGCACCGACGCACGGCAGCCCTATAGAACAGCGTTTTTCTCCCCAAGGAGTCCGGCGTCGGTAGTGGCAGAGCCAATCGCTCTTGCCTTCAGGCCCGCCGCAACAAGCCGGGTTTTTGGAGACCGAGCTTGCCATTTGTCGCGGAGCGGCGGGTCATCAGAAGCCAGACAGAACCGCTTTTCTTCGCCGTATTCGATTGCTGGCGCAAACACGAGACCGGACACACCGAACGGAAACCACGAACACGTTTTCGGCGCTTCTATCCTAAGCCGATCAATCACGGCGCCAGAGCCGTACCCGAAGCTCTGTCGAGCACAGTCCATAGCCTTCCCGCCCTCGCTCGCCAGCTACTTGAGCCGGTTCGTCGTCTATCACTCGCGAAAAAGCGGCCGCCCCTGACTTCGTGATGTCAGTCGTTCAGGTCGTCGCATGTCCGACATTGTCGGCCATCGGACAACGCCTCCAAGGTCATA
>NZ_AZUX01000115.1:0-1343 GCF_000513915.1 Mesorhizobium sp. WSM2561 | reverse complement strand
TATGACCTTGGAGGCGTTGTCCGATGGCCGACAATGTCGGACATGCGACGACCTGAACGACTGACATCACGAAGTCAGGGGCGGCCGCTTTTTCGGCGAGTGATAGACGACGACCAGTTCAAGTAGCTGGCGAGCGAGCGCGGGAAGGCTATGGACTTCGCTCGACAGAGCTTCGGGTACGGCTCTGGCGTCGTGAATTAACGGGCTTAGAATAGAAGCGCCGAAAACGTGTTCGTGGTTTCCGTTCGGTGTGACCGGCCTCGTCTTGTGCCAGCAATCGAATACGGCCGATGAATAGCGGTTCTGTCTGGCTTCTGATGACCCGCCGCTCCGCGACAAATGGCAAGCTCGGTCTCCAAAAACCCGGCTTGTTGCGGCGAGCCTGCAGGCAAGAGCGATTTGGCTCTGCCACTACCGACGCCGGACTCCTTGGGTAGAAAAACGCTGTTCTATAGGGCTGCCGTGCGTCGGTGCTTCGCAGATTTGCAACTGGCGCGAGTCGGCCCTTGGCCAGTCGTCCCTTTTGGCGGCGGTATTCTCAACCTGGCAATAACCTGTGCTGGCCGCATTCGCCGACGACGCCGACCTGCGGATCGCGGAATGCGGGCTCAGCCTGGAATGGAATCGGGCATACCAACCGCGCGATGTCGATTGCGGGTACGGCGGTGTTTTCGGCGGCATTCTATGCCGCGTCCGCGCCGGACGAACTGATCGCCAATTGCCGATCGGTGCTCGAGCCGATCGATGTGGAGATCATACTCTACGACCAGGTGCGAAGACTATTCGGCGATCGCAAGGACCGTGAGGCTTGCCCGCAGAAAGGGCGATGGGGGTCTGGGTTGTATGCTCCTCGCGCCAGGATGAATTGCGATCCTGTCGCTGAGCCCGTTCTCCTCCAGTTCCGAGGCCACCCCAATAGTTTATCGCCAACCGGTGCGGCATCACGCGATTGCGCGAGGCTAGCTGATCAGTCCCAGGCGGAAAGCTTTCGCGACAGCATGCACGTTGTTTGTCACGCCGAGCCTCTCGCGCACCGATCGCAGATGCGTGTCTGCGGTGTTGCGGCTGATGTTGAGGCGATCAGCGATCTTGTCCACTGTAAGGCCCTCGGCAGCCCAGCGCAGGACGTCCTGCTGGCGCGGAGACAGACGCACGGGTTTTGAGGCTCGTTTTGCGTCTGCAAGAATGGCCGCGCAGCCGAAGGCGCAAGCGGCGACGAACTGAAAGGCGAGACGGTCGTGCGGATCTGGCTCGAGCTTCTCCCCGGCAACAGAAAATCCGACCGCCTGTCCGTTCAATGTCGCAAACGGAATCGTGAAGCCGTCGCGTAGCTTAAACTCCGA
>NZ_AZUX01000114.1:0-1394 GCF_000513915.1 Mesorhizobium sp. WSM2561 | reverse complement strand
GCCGGAATGCCGGCGACGGTGGCGCCGCCGGAAAACCCGGTCCAGTCGCCGTCGCGCTTCAAATCGACACCGATGCCGCTGATCACGGTGGCGCCGGAGGTGACGCTGTCGGCACGGATTTTTCCGGAGATCGCCGGTGCGGCGACATAGTTGGCAATCAGCGCATCGATGGTGACCGTCTTTGCCGAAAGATCGCCGCGCGAAATTGAATCTGTGGTCGCCTTGATGGCGACATGAGGCGCATTGCCGGTCTTCGAGAAGACGATCGTGCCACGCACGTCGCCGTCAGCTTTTTCCAGCGCCAGGGCTGCGAGCGGACTGATATCGGGTAGATCCAGCGCAACCGTGCCGAGCGGCAGGAATCGATCGTCGAGAGCAAGGTCGCCCGAAACTTTGTTGTCGCCCAGTGACAGGCTTAGTCCGTTTATGGACCGCTTTCCCTGGCGCGTTACCAGCGACGCCTTGAAATCGAGTGGCTCGTCATTGACGGATCCGGTGAGCGAGATATCGGCCGCCGGGCTGGCGATGTCGCCCTTCCCCGTCGCGGTGAGCTTTAGCCCGGTGATTTCTCGCGCCGCCACCGAAAGCCGGTCGCTGTTGACCGTCAGCGACAGGTCGGGCGCGGTGCTGGCGCCTTGCGCGTTCAGCGCGAAGGTGATGGCGCCCTTGGCATCCCCGGACAGAAGCGAGATGTCGGCGAGCGCGCCCTTGACGTCGGCGCTGACCTTGTTGTCGGCGAGGCTGGCCTGCCCGTCGGCGCTGAATGCACCTGATACCAGCCTGATGGCGTTGGCGATAACATTGCCGTTGGCGTCGCGCTTCAGTGCCGCGCTGAGCTGCGTCCGCTCGGCGAGCACGCCGCGCACTGCCGCCGGCAGTGCCGCGGAAGCCGCAACCGCCCTGAGGTTGAGATCGATGGCGCCATCGGCCAGGGAGACCCTTCCATTAAAGCCGCTGTCCAGTACCTCGCTCGTTACCGAGCCGCTGTCGATGACGATGGTATCGGTAGCGAGATCGCCGGCGACCTTGGCAGTAATCTTTCCGGCGAGCAGCGGCGCGATGGTCGGATTGTCCAGGCCGATTTTGTCCGCCGTCACCGTGCCGGAGATCGGCCCTGTTCGGCCCTTCAGATTGAAGGCGTCGGAATGGAGCGCAAGCGCGATGCCTTCGGCCTTGGCGAGGTTGGTGGCGACCGACGGCAGTGTCGCGGAGATATTCAGCGTCGATTGCGTGCCCTGCCCCGCGACCTCCACCGACAGCGCCTGCAACTCGAGCTTGATCGGGCTCTCGGTGCTGCCAAGCGCCAGCGGCAGGCTCGGGCCGGTCGAGGCCAGGTCGAGCGAAAAATCGCTGGCGCCGTTCGGATTGATGGTGCCGGCAGCCTTGCCGGAAAT
>NZ_AZUX01000113.1:0-1408 GCF_000513915.1 Mesorhizobium sp. WSM2561 | reverse complement strand
ATATCCTTGCCTGCGCCCAAGTGCGAGTGATGCGCGGATTGGGCAGAGGGAAGCGTGCCGTCAGGGTCTCGAACTCCGACCAGCCCATGCGCCGACTCTTCTGGCTGCGCCGTCTCAGACAGCGCAGCCACGTCCGACGCACTTCCCGGTAGAACCCGTTGAGCGCAGGGTAGTTGTGCGGCCTGCCGTAGTAGCCGTAGTGTCCACGCAGAACCGCGGCGAACCACTCGTGCTGCGTGGCCAGTGGCGCGTGCATGAACCGCCAAGCCTCCTTGCGCAACGCCGTCAGCTTACGCGTCAGGCGTTTCCCTTCCGTCTTGTGCTTCACGATGAACCGGCCGTCCCGGGTCCGCCCACAATAGTGGGTGAAGCCCAGAAAGGCGAAGGTCTCGGGTCGCCGCTCGCCACGCCGCTGTCGTGATAGGGCCGCGAACCGCCCAAACTCGATCAACCGCGTCTTGTCCTCGTGGAGTGTCAGGCCAAAGCCGGCCAGCCGCGCCTTGAGGGCCAACAGTATCTCCTCTGCATCGGCCTTCTTCTCAAAGCCCATGACGAAGTCGTCAGCGTAACGCACGATCACAACGCAACCGTGTGCATGGCGACGACGCCATTGGTGGGCCCATAGATCGAGGATGTAGTGCAGGAAGATATTGGCGAGGAGCGGACTGATGCCCGCCCCTTGCGGGGTACCCCTGTCCGTCTCTTGCCTCTCGCCGCTCTCGAGGATGCCAGCCCGCAGCCACAGCCCGATGAGCCGTAGGATACGGGGATCAGCGATCCTGTGCGCCACCATCCGCAGCAGCCACTCGTGGTCGACCGAGTCGAAGAAGCTGCGAATGTCGGCATCGAGCACCCAGTTCACACGCTGGCTCATGATCGCCGTATGCAGGGCATCAAGCGCCATGTGAGGATTGCGCCCCGGCCGGAAGCCGTAGGAGAACCCCAGGAAGTCGGCCTCATAAACGGCGCTCAGCACCTCGGCCACCGCGCTTTGGACGATCTTGTCTTCCAGCACCGGCACCCCGAGAGGCCGCTTACCGCCATCGGCCTTGGGAATATAGACGCGCCGCACCGGCTGCGGCCGGTAGCGTCCGGTGTGGACCCGTTCGCAGAGATCGCGGAGGTTATCCGCCAGCCGCTCTTCGTACGTCGTCACCGTCATCCCATCGACCCCAGCGCTCGCCTGCCGCTTTTGTCGCCGAAACGCCCGGTACAGGGCGGCCTCGTCGACATGGTGCAGCAGGGCCGTAAACCGGGTTTGGGCAGCCTGCCTGGCCGCCGCGTTCACCCGCTCGAGGTTCGGCGGCAAGGCAACCCGGCTCTGTGTCCGGACCTTGGCCTCCTCGCGCAGGCTCCCCTCAGGCTGGTCCCTTCCCTCCACTCGCCTCGTTTCCTTCGACGGCTTCAC